>JAZSCL010000032.1:0-12589 GCA_045602905.1 Acutalibacteraceae bacterium | reverse complement strand
TGGCAGGAATGTCAATGCCGGAGGACGGTTATGACGATACCCTGTCAAAGCAGCGCATGAAGCTGCTCAGCGCAAACCGAGAGGCGGCAAGATTTTACCACGAATGCCTTATGGACCCGAAAAACAGAGCTGCACTCGATTATTTTCTTAACCGAGGTCTTTCAATAAACACAATCCGCCGTTTCGGTCTGGGCTATGCGCCCAACGATTGGCGTGAGCTTATAAATCACCTTAAATCAAAGGGCTTTACCGAGCATGAGCTTGTGCTCGCAAACCTTGCACGGCGTTCAGATAAAGACGGCAGAACGAACTTTTACGATAATTTCAGAAACAGAGTGATGTTTCCCATAATCGACCTCCGTGGCAATGTAATCGCCTTTGGCGGAAGAGTTATGGACGACTCAAAACCCAAGTATATCAACACTTCCGACACTCTTGTCTATAAAAAAAGCAACGGCGTTTTCGGCTTGAATTTAGCTAAGAATGCCAACGAAAACAAGCTGATTCTGGTTGAAGGCTACATGGATGTTATTGCCCTTCATCAGGCCGGATTCACAAACGCAATCGCTTGTCTGGGTACAGCATTCACCGCCGAGCAGGCAAATCTGCTTTCCCGCTATGCCGACGAAATCATCATCTGCTACGATAATGACGGTGCGGGGCGCACTGCAACGGCAAGAGCTCTGGGTGTGCTGAGCAAAACGGGACTCAAGCTCCGTGTTGTGCAGATGTCAGGCGGAAAGGATGCCGATGAAATCATCCGCACTCACGGCAAAGAGAGATTTGCGGATTTGCTCAAAGCCGCCGCAAGCACAACGGAATACAAACTACTCGAAGTGCGTGCAAAATACGATTTGAACACCGATGACGGCAAGGTTGAATTTCTTAATGCCGCCGCAGCAATCCTTGCGGGATGCGGAATAATCGAGCGTGAAATTTATTCAAACCGTCTTTCTGCGGAACTCGGAATCAGTGCAGAAGGCATGAATGCGCAAATAAAACAAGCCGCCGCAAGGCAGAAACGGCTTGAAGAATCCCGCAAAAAGAGCGAAACCCAGGAAATGCTCAACAAATCCTTTGAGGATAAAAATAATCCCGAAAGAGCTAAAAATCTCATGGCCGCCAAAGCTGAGGAAACACTGATTTCCTCCTTTATGCGTAACCCTGATTTTTATAAAAAACTGAAAGAAAAAGTCTCTCCCGACGATTTTGTTACCGCCTTCAACCGCAGGATTTACGAATGTCTTGTGCAGGGTCTTGAAGAGGGTTTTATGCCTGATTTAACCCTGTTTTCTTCAGACTTCACTCCTGAGGAAATGGATTCGGTAACAAGAATCTCTCTCATCTCGTCATCTTTGGGCAACACAATCAAGGAATGCGAAGACTGCATTGCGGTGCTCAAAGAAAAATCCGAACCGACGCTTACCGATGCATCGGATGTAAGTGATGAGGAATTTTTGAAGTTGTTTAAGAAAAAATAATTTATAGGATGTGATATTTATGGAAGGAACAGAAAAGAAATCTCCTTTTAAGGTGCTTGTTGAGAAAGGTAAGGCAGCAGGCAAACTGACAACTCAGGAAATCGATTCTGCGATTATCGAGATGGACCTCGACATCGAAGAGCTTGATAAGCTCTACGAAACTCTTGAAAGCCAGAACATCGAAATCGTTGATGACCTTTCCGCTGCGGCAATCGAAAATTTTGATGTTGACCTCCCCAAGTCGCTTGACATTGGCGGCGGCGACGACAAGGGAATGACCGTTGATGACCCCGTTAAGGTTTATCTTAAGGAAATCGGCCGTGTTCCCCTTCTTACTCCCGAAGAAGAAATCGAGCTTGCTATCAGAATTGCGGATGACGACCAGCACGCAAAGCAGCGTCTTGCAGAGGCTAACCTCCGCCTTGTTGTAAGCATTGCAAAAAGATATGTGGGCAGAGGAATGCAGTTCCTTGACCTCATTCAGGAGGGCAACCTCGGTCTTATCAAGGCAGTTGATAAGTTTGATTACACCAAGGGCTTCAAGTTTTCAACCTATGCCACATGGTGGATAAGACAGGCTATCACAAGAGCCATTGCCGACCAGGCAAGAACAATCCGTATCCCCGTTCACATGGTTGAAACAATCAACAAGGTTAAGAAAACAAACAGCCAGCTTCTCCATAAAAACGGCAGAGACCCCTCTGCAGAAGAAATTGCAGCTGAACTTGATATGCCCGTTGAGAAGGTACGCGAAATCATGAGAGTTGCTCAGGAACCCGTTTCGCTTGAAACTCCCATCGGCGAAGAGGAAGACAGCCATCTCGGAGACTTCATTCCCGATGACGATGCTCCCGCACCCGCAGATGCAGCATCAATGCTTCTTCTCAAAGAACAGCTCAACGATGTTCTCAAAACCCTTACACCCAGAGAAGCAAAGGTTCTTGCTCTCCGTTTCGGTCTTGAAGACGGACATCCCCACACTCTTGAAGAAGTGGGCAGCGAATTCGGCGTTACCCGTGAGCGTATCCGTCAGATTGAAGCAAAGGCACTCCGCAAGCTCCGCCACCCCAGCAGAAGCAAGCGTCTTAAAGATTTCCTTGATTAAAAAAATAACCGCTGAAGCCAAAACGGTTTCAGCGGTTTTTGTTTTATTAAGTTTGACTTATGCCTTGTCGTTGCAGCCGAGAACGTTCTTGATCTTGTGCTCAACCATGCCCTGGATAGCAACTCTTGCGGGAGCAAGATACTGTCTGGGATCAAAGTGGCCGGGATTCTCAGCCATATACTTTCTGATAGCAGCTGTCATTGCAAGACGAAGGTCGGAGTCGATGTTGATTTTACAAACAGCGTGTTCAGCAGCCTTGCGAAGCTCGCTTTCGGGGATACCGATAGCATTTTCCATCTTGCCGCCGAATTCGTTAATCTGGTCAACAAACTCGGGAACAACCGATGATGCGCCGTGAAGAACGATGGGGAAGCCAGGAAGCTTCTTCTCGATTTCTTCAAGGATATCGATACGGATTTTGGGATCCTGACCGGGCTTGAACTTGAATGCGCCGTGGCTTGTGCCGATAGCGATTGCAAGTGAGTCAACGCCTGTTCTTGTTACGAAATCGATAACTTCTGCGGGGTTTGTGTATGAAGCGTCTTCAGCTGAAACGTTAACATCGTCTTCGATGCCTGCAAGCTGACCGAGTTCGCCTTCAACAACAACGCCGTGTGCGTGTGCATATTCAACAACCTTCTTTGTGAGAGCAACATTCTCTTCGTAGGGAAGGTGTGAACCGTCAATCATAACTGATGTGAAACCGCCGTCGATACATGCCTTACATGTTTCGAAATCGGGGCCGTGGTCAAGGTGAAGTGCGATGGGAAGACCTGTTGTTTCAACAGCAGCCTCAACGAGCTTTACAAGATAAGTGTGGTTTGCATAAGCTCTTGCACCCTTGGAAACCTGGAGAATGAGGGGAGCATTGAGAGCTTTACCTGCTTCAACGATACCCTGGATGATTTCCATGTTGTTAACGTTGAAAGCACCAACAGCGTAGCCGCCCTTATAAGCGTCTTCGAACATTTTCTTTGTGGTTACTAATGGCATTTTAATCACTCCTGATATTTATTAAATCTAACCTTGTATATTATATCAAATTTTTATGGATTGTCAATCAACATAAGCAACAAATCATGCAAACAGACTCATTATTTCTCTGTAAAGAAGAGCAAAAACATTTGTAATACCTGCAAAAAGCTCTTCAACGGGGTTGGCATACTCGGTATAAGGCTCATCAACCTGAAGTTCAAGTCTTGCGTTGCCTGTTTTTACACTGCCCTCATAAGTATAAAGCTCGTTCTCATAGTTTTCAATGTCATTTTCATCAAAAGTGAGAACTCTTATACCGTAAGGACCGACTTTTGCGAATTCACTGCCGTAAGTCATGCCGAGTTCAATGCCTTTCCATGTACCTGTATAGCCCTCGGTATGCCAGTGTCCGAAATAAGCTCCCATAACATCGCCCATCTCGGTCCACGACTTGAACTGAACGCATTCCGTACCGGGGGTCGGTGCACTTGCATGATAACCGCTTGCAATCTCCTGATTAAGACGGTAGCATTTGCCGTCTTCACCGATGCTTGCACCCTCATCCCAGAAATTGCATTCCTCAAAAAGATGATATATATCAGGAACGGGAATATGCTGAAAAACAACTGACGGAACGGGTTTGCCGCCGTTCTCCGCTTTCATTCTTGCACTTTCCTGCTTATACCACAAGGTCTGTTCCCACTCAACGCCGTTGCGTGCAGTATCCATCATCCAGATGTTCAGAACGGTTTCGTCGGAATCGCTTGCCATAACTTCAAGGTTATAGTCGATTCTGCCGTAAGAATCGTTGCTCTTATCAAAGGTGAGGCTGTACTCATAGCTGTCATAGATTTTCAGCCAGTCTTCATTTGTTACTCCGCTGCCGTAATCGTTGTTGCCCTGCGCAACGGCAAAGGGAATACCCCTGCTTTCCGCCTCGGCAAAAACAGCCTTGCAAGCTTCGGTAACATTGGCAAGAGTCTGCTCGTAGCTGTCAGTCTCAACGCCCTCACGCAGACTTTCGCCGTCAATTCCGATGTCGCCTATGCGGCTGTCTTCAACGATATCACCCGTAAAAACGATAAGATCCGGATTGGTTTGTTCAATTGAAATTTTTATGAGATTAACCATATCATAAGCGGGGTAATGGTCATCCTGCGGGTCGCTTATCTGAAGCACGGTGAATTTGCCGTCACTGCCGAAGCGAAGCTCATCGGTGTTTTCCGCATTCGCACATACGCAAAGCGAAAACGCAAGCATCAATGCAAGAAATATACTGATTGTTTTTTTCATTTTGTTTCTCCTTAATAGATACTGCAAAGCGATTGGTCGCTGAAAGCAACAAAAACACTTGCCATATTTCCGTAAATCTCCTCATAATCCGAACTGCCTACCGAACCGATTCCGACATAGCCGTTACCGATTTCCCAGACGGCAAAGGGAATATTTTCCTGAATCGAGGTAATTTCGGGAACAATTCCGCCAAGATCAGAAAGCTGTTCGATTTCAAGAATATAACTTACGGCAGGGAAGGATGTTGCCGTAAAAACGGAAGAGGTCAGATATCCGTAAAAAACTATTTTTCCGTCTTTTACGCCTAAAAGAATGCTGTCTGAGCCGTAATAATATGTTACATCATCCGTCTGCTTGACATAAAAAGCATCAAGCAGGGTTTCGCTTGTTGTTACGTATCTTTTGGCAAAATATTCCTTCTGATACTGTGAATAATCCATGCCGATAATATCGTAGCTGATATTCTCTCCTTTTTTACCGTTTGATGAGCATGATGCGGTAAGGAATAAAACCGATGCAACGAGCATTACAGCTGCAATTCGGGAAATGTTTATCTTTTTCATTTATCAATATTTATCCATGCTTTCAACATCAAGCACAAACACGGTTGCACCGCCTACGGTTACTTCTTCTTCAAGGCTGTCCTTCTGGAGACCCTTGCCGAGTGAATTTGTTGTTCTTGCGACCTTGTTTCTTGTCATGGAATATTCACGGATAATCTCCTTTGCACGGGCAACCTTGTCATCCTCTGCACCGATGAGCAGAGTTGTGTTGCCTATCATAAGGAATCCGCCTGTGGTTGAAAGCTTTGTTACGCTGTAGTTTTCTCTTGTGAGGGTTGCGGAAACAACCGCACTGTCGTCATTATTTACAATTGCAAGAATAAGTTTCATAATATCGTTCCTTTCGTTACACTCTTTTATTACATATCGGGAAGAATAAGCTTCTGACTGCGTTTATCCAGCTCATAGATATTGGGGATCTCATAGCGGTTATCATTGCCGTCTTTGATAAGAATTCTCTTATCGTAGAACATCTTCATTGACTGAATGTGGTTGATAATCTCAAAGGTATATTCGCCCTTATCGGTTTCAACATTCCACAGCCAGATACGGTGTTTTTCGCTTCGGTTGATGAGCCTTGTAATTTTGGGAATTCTGTAATATTCCTCAAGGCAGTTTTCAAGAAGCTCCTTCTGGTCGGGCGCCATGTTATCAAGCTTGCGGAGAATAAACTGCTCCTCGCCTTTATCGTCAAGGAAGGTTATGTATTCCGAAAGGCCCGAAACGGGGAAAAGTCTGCGTGGCTCAAGGTTATAGAATTTTTCGCCGGAGAAAAACTCAACATCGCAGAAAATCTTATCGTTAACGGTTATGCGGATTTCATTTCCGTCTATAAAATGTCTTGACATATAAGCTCCTCCTTATTCAAAATTTTCCGCCGCTTTTTCTGCGGCAACCTGCTCGCTCATCGACTGAATCTGAATGAGCTTATAATATTTGCCCTTAAGAGCCATAAGCTCTTCGGGTGAGCCGAATTCGATTATGTTGCCCTTATCAACAACGATGATTTTGTTTGCCTTGCGGAGGGTTGAAAGACGGTGGGCAATCATAAGGGTTGTTCTGCCTCGGATAAGACGGTCAATGGCATCCTGAATCAGTTTTTCGGTTTCAGAGTCAACAGCCGAGGTTGCCTCGTCAAAAATCAGAACACCGGGATTCTTCAGCACGGCTCTTGCGATGGAAAGTCTCTGTTTTTCACCGCCCGAAAGACCCACGCCTCTTTCGCCCAGAAGGGTATCATACGCATCGGGAAGCCGTGAAATAAAGCCGTGTGCGTTTGCGATATCCGCCGCATTAAGCACCTGCTCGGGATGTGCACCGGGCAGAGAATACGCAATGTTGTTGAAAATTGTATCCCTGAACATCATGGGCTCCTGCTGAACATAACCTATCTGTGTTCTGTAGTAACCCATATCGATGTCCCGGATATTGACATCGTCAACAAAAATCTCACCCTCATAATCATCATAGAATCTCATGAGAAGATTGATAAGAGTTGATTTGCCAGAACCCGTTGTGCCTACAATACCGACAACGTCACCGGGTTCGATAACGAAATTAACATCATTGAGAACCTTCTTTGAACGGTCAAAGGAGAAGTTGACATTTCTGAACTCGATTTTGCCCTTCATGCGTTCAAGCTCTTTGCCCTTACCGAAGTCACGCTCGGGTTCTGCATTGATTATATCCATAACCTTTTCGGTTGATGCAAGAGCATTCTGATATGAGTCACTGAGGTTTGCAAAGAAGTTGACGGGATTATAGAACATACTCGTGTATGAAATAAACGAAACAAGTATACCGAGCGAAAGCTTGTCAGGGGTATCGATTACCATGTTACCGCCCACAAACCAGATGATAACCGAGCCGCAGGTAATAAGGAAGGTTATAACCGCAGGGAATGTTGAGGCAACCTTGGCAGCTTTTTTATCTTCGTTGAGCCAATCATCAACCTGACGCGAGAACTTTTTGATTGCCTTATCTTCACTCGAGAATGATTTTACTATTCTGATGCCGGGAATTGTGTCGGAAAGAATGTTGGAAATCGCAACACCTCTTCGCCACAGACGGCGGTATACGGGTGAAATCTTCTTGCCGAAATAACGGCTGCAAAGAACAACCACGGGAACGGGAACAAGAGAAAGCAGAGTCAGCTTCCAGTTCATCGACATCATAATAACAATAATGCCTATCATCGTAAAGAACTGAACAACCGCTTCCTGGGTTATACGGAGCATGAACTGCTGAAGCACCGTTGTGTCAGAGTTTACTCGGTTGATAACCGAACCCGTTGAGGTTTTATCATAAAAACTCATGGGAAGATACTGCGCTTTTGCATAGATTTCCTTCTTGAGGTCGGCAATGATTCCGTCACCCGCAACACGGAGCATATATGAACGCAGTGCACCGATGCCGTACTGAACAAGATATACTCCCAGAAGGAAAAGTATAACATAAATCAGCATCTTTTTATCTCGGTTTGGGATAACATTATCAACCATAAGGCTTGTAACATAAGGCGGAACAAGAGCCGCAACCGTTGTTACGATTGAAAGAAATACACAGAAAACAAGCTTGCCTGCGTAAGGCTTGATGTAGTGTGCCATGGTTGAAACAATCTTCTTTTTGCCCTGACAGTTAAGGCAGTCTGCATCGGGTGAGGGAAGCTTTCTTCCGCATTTCGGGCAGAATGAACGCAGATTTTTGAAGGTTACTTCCGCCGCCGCAAAACGGCTTTCAACGCTTTCGCCCTCCTTGACCTTAGTTACGAAATCCGCAACGGCATCGCAAACATCAGCCATTGCAAAAGTAAATCTCATAAGGTCAATCGAAGAACCGCCTACAGTCTTTGCTTTCAGCACCGCATTGCCGTACATTCTTTTGACAGCTATCTCGGAAATGCTTGAAAAATCAAGACTGATGAAGCCTTCATCAAACCCCTTGCCGATTGCAACAATACGGTCTTTGGCAACATAAACGCCGCCCTCTCCGTATTTGCCGTCGGTATCAAGGTCACCTATAACCGCAAACAGAGGTTCATCATTCATAAACTGCTTTTCGGCAATTTTCAGAATGTCGGATGATGCCGGCTTGTTGATTAACAGGTTTTTGGGAATCATATCTCTCCCCCTCTCAAGAATTGAAAATTCCTGTATTTGTCTGCATTATAATACATTAATAGTCAGAAAAAAATACATTTTTCAACATTTTTAATTTTTGTAGACTTGAATAAATTTTATCAATGTTTTTTGGATAAATTTACAATAAGAATCTCCCGTTACCGAAGCAACGGGAGACGGATATCACATGAATTTTTCTGTATTTTCTTTCATAAAATTACCTGCGGCAACGCAGATTTCTTTTTCGGAAATAAGAGATGCAAATTCCGAATCGAGCTTTTCGATTTCATCGGGAATCATCGACTGCGTTTCGTTTTCGGGGTCAAATGCATTGTATTCGGTTTCGAAAATTTCCGTAATTCTCCCGTCAAACAAACGCTTTACCGCATTGAGTGCTTCATCGGTAAGAGGCTGACCGTTGGTTTTGAAAAATGAGCTTAATTTTTCTCCGCCGTCTTCGATTATGAATGAAAGCGCATAGATTTCTCTCTGCTCCTGAGTAAGCTTTGCAAATTCGGACTCCATATCCTTCGCATGATGGATTCTTTTCTGAAGATTGAGTGCTACTCCCCTGAAAAGCCTGTCCGCATCGGATTTTTCGGCAAGAGTTTCCGTTAGGATTGCAAACTCATTGCGAAGCTCGTTCTCTTCCTTCATTTTTTTGATGAGGGCTTCATTGCCCTTTGTTCTTTTTGCACTTGCCTGCGCCGCCTTGAAGCAGACAAACAGAGTTAAAAGAATAACCGCCGCAAGAATGGCTATGAGATAAGGTCTTTCAAGAAAATACTGAATCATTTCAAATTTCTCCTACACTAAGAATTTATAAATCTCCGCTTTTTTGAATCCGCATTCCTTTGCGGCTGTTTTTGCGGCATCGGTTTTGCTTTCTCCGCCCGCAACAAGCATTTTTGCATATTCAACCGCCTGTTCAAGGGTCATTTCTTCTTTTGCTTTCGGCTCTGCGCCGCCGATGATAAGAACAATTTCGCCCTTGATATCCTCCACGGAATATTTTTCCGCAGCGGCACACAGCGTTGTTTTTATAACCTGCTCGTGGATTTTTGTCAGCTCACGGACTATGGCAATTTCTCTGTCACCAAGAGCTTTTGCAAGGTCGGTGAGAGTTGCGGAAAGCTTATGGGGAGCTTCGTAGAAAATCATTGTTCTTGTTTCGTTTTCAAGGGATTCAATGTGTTCACGCCTTGCGTTTTTCTCAACGGGAAGAAAACCCTCAAAGGTAAATCTTCTTGACGGCATACCCGAAATTGCAAGCGCAGTTGCGAATGCGCACGGTCCGGGTACGGATTCAACCTTAATCCCCTTTTCATGGCAAAGCTTGACCAAATCCTCACCAGGGTCAGAAATTGCAGGCATTCCCGCATCGGTAACGAGCGCACAGTTCTCGCCGCCGAGAAGTCTCTCCGCTATTATCGGACCTCTCTCGAAACGGTTGTGCTCAAAATAGCTGACCATCGGCTTTTTTATTTCAAATCGGTTAAGCAGCTTGAGAGTTACTCTTGTATCCTCCGCAGCAATAAAGTCGCAGCTTTCAAGGGTTTCCAACGCTCTGGGAGAGATATCGCCCAGATTTCCTATGGGTGTGCCCACAACAAAAAGTGTTCCGCTCAAGTGTTTTCACCTCTGTTTTCCAAAAGATAATCGCCGTAGATTTTTTTCATTTCATCTGAATATCCGCCGTCTGCACCGTGAACAAAAAGCTCAGGTTCAACCGTCATTCCGACTTTTCCGCCGCGTCTGCCTTCAATCAGCACAAGCCACGGAGCTTTGCCCGGACACTTGGAAACAAGCTTCATGCGTTTCGGCTCGATACCTGCGGAATGCATTTCACAGATAAGCTCAGCAAGTCTTTCGGGTCGGATGCACATACACAGTCTGCCTCCGAAATTCAGAAGCTTTCTTGCGGTTTCGCAGATATCGGAAAGCTGACACATTGTTTCGTGCCTTGCTATTTTATCCGCACCGCTGCGGCTTTCGATTCCCGCACCGCTTGCTTTATATGGCGGATTCATGGTTACAACATCGAAGCATCCGAAGGGAACAATTCCCTTTAAATTTTTGAGGTCGGCATTGACTGCAGTAAGTCTTTCCGAAAGAGAATTATATTCAATTGCTGTTTTTATCTGCTCCGCACCGAGAGACTGAATTTCAACAGCGGTTATTTTCCCTGTTTCTTTTTTGCACCAGAGAAGCGGAATTATTCCGCATCCCGACCCAAGGTCACAGCAGACTGCTCTTTTGGCCGGCGAAGCGAAATCGGCAAGCAAAACCGCATCCGTGCCGAAGGAATGAGCCTCCGACACAAAAGCAGTTATTCCCGAGCCGAGATATTCTTTTCTGAAATTATCCATAGCATTCTCCACACAAAATAATAATTAATTATAGCATTAATGAAACCAAAAGTAAAGTGTTGCGAAAAATGCCGAAAATAAGGCTATAGACAAGAAAAACAAAATATGATATACTAATTTATATATAAACTTCTTTATGAGGTGTTCCGATGAAGATATTGTTCCGTATATCGCTTGTTATTGCGGTTATTATTCTCGGCGCAGTAGCATTCAAGGCAGGTTATAACCGCTATGAATGGCGTAATCTGGAGATGGCTCAGACGGGTGTTTTCACCAAACCTCCCGCTACCCTTCCTCCGCCGACCACAACCGAAGCAACAACTCAGGCTTCCGCCGATACAGAAGTTGCTCCGCCGGAAAAATATATAATACAGACTCTCAACAATACAACGGGCACTCCCGTCGGCTCAACGGTTGAAAAAGCAGATTTCGAAAATTCCGTTTTTATCGGCGACTCGGTTTCCCTCGGCTTTTCAAGATACTGCATGAGAAACGGCAAAATGAAGGAAACAACCTTTTTAACCGTCGGCTCGTATTCCGTTGCATCTGCGCTGAGCAAGGATATGTCGGCAAACAAGGGCTTCAGCCATCCGATGTATAACGGCAAAGAAACCCCTCTCATCACGGCTCTTGAAGAAATCAAGCCGAAAAACGCATTCATCTGCCTCGGTATAAACGATGTTGCGATATACGGCGTTGACGGCACTGTCAGGAATTACTGCAAGCTTATCAACACTCTTCGCAAAATCAACCCCGAAGTTCATATTTATGTTGTGAGCACAACGCTTATGGTTGACAATGCTCAGGGAACAAATCTCCGCAATATCGGAATAATAAACCTCAACCATAATATGAAATATCTTTGCGAAACCAACGAAAATCTTGATTATATCGACATCATGTCTGCTCTTCAGAGCGACACATTTGCTCTTGACGGAAAATACTGCAGTGACGGATATATTCATCAGAGCAACTCCGCTTATAAGATATGGCTTGAAAAACTCGGTATAGAATAAGGAGAACATTATGAAAAAAATAATTTCTTTGATTTTATGTATGGCAGTCTGCCTTTGCGTTTTTGCTTCATGCGGAGAAAAAACACAATCTGCTTCGCTTGAGGAAATTTACACTTCTCTCCAAAGCGTTACAAATATGCCCGAAATGACAGTTATGCCCGACGAACTGATAACAACCCTCTTCGGATTTGATACCGCAATGTTTGAGGAATATATTTTTGCGGAAGCCGTTGCACCCGATATAAATGCGGATGTTATCATCATGGCAAAGGTTGCCGACAAAGCAAACATCGATTCCGTTTGCGAAACTCTTGACGGATATCTTGCGAGCGTTAAGGATTACACCGAATCCTATTCACCCGTAAACTTTGCAAAAACCGCAAACAGCAAAATCTGCGTTGCAGGCAACTGCGTTTATCTTATCATCACTTCCGAATACTTTGAAGCCGAACAGATTGTAATGGATAATCTTAAAGGCTTGATAAAAAACAATGTTGAAACAGTAAAAGAAGCCGAGGCAGTCAACTGTGAAATGCACCCCAAATGTTAGACATTGTGATATAATGTTTAACAGGAGGGGTGATTTTTTATGCCTAAAGGAGTACCAAACAAAAGATATACAGGTGAATTCAAGCAAAAAGTTGTAGAAACAATGCATAAGGAAAAGT
>JAZSCL010000031.1:0-2638 GCA_045602905.1 Acutalibacteraceae bacterium | reverse complement strand
AATCAGACCTTTTGAACCGACCGGCTCGCCTGTTTTGATATATTGCTCAACAACAGCTGCCAATATTTGCTTTTTTCTTTCGCTGAGTTCAGGCACTTGCCAACCACCTCTTTTCTGCGGAGTGCTAATTTTAGCACTCTTCGAACCCGAGTGCTAATCGTTGATATTAATATACCCCAAACATTGCCATTTGTCAACACTTGAATTGTAAACAACTTGTTAAATTGTGTTTATTTTTTTTCTTTTTTCCTCTTGTCATTCTCTTGAATAGGTGATAAAATCCTATTGTACATTTATCTGTGGAGGTAATTACAATGGATAAAAAATTAAAGATAGGGATTTTCGGTGCAAGAAGAGGCTGCGGAATTGCTCAGGGTCTTACTCTCACCGAAAAAGCATACATCAGTGCTGTTTGCGACTACGACGAAAGCACATACGATGGAATCAAAAAATACTGCTGTGAAGAAACCAAATTCTACAAGGATTTTGATGAATTCATTGACAGCGGTCTTGATGCGGTTGTTCTCACAAACTTCTTCCATCAGCACGCAAAATATGCTGTTATCGCACTTGAAAAAGGCATTCATGTTTTAAGCGAAACAATGCCCGCAGTTACAATGGCAGAATGTGTTGCAATCTGCCGTGCATCGGAAAAGAGCGGTGCAATCTATATGCTCGCCGAAAACTATGCATACTTTGCCGTTATCAGCAAGCTCACAGAGCTCTATCAGGGCGGTTCACTCGGCGAAGCTCTCTACTGCGAAGGTGAATATGTTCACCCCATGAGCCACGAGGAATATGTTCACTACACACCCACAACAACCCATTGGCGTGCACTCATGCCCTCAGGATTCTATCTCAGCCACTCATTTGCTCCCCTTATGAGAGTTACAAACGATATCCCCGTTTCCGTTAATGCAAGAAGCATTTATACCGACGGAATGCGTCAGGAGCGTGAAGGCGAGCCCATCAAAGACGTTGCATCAATCATGCTCTGTACAATGAGCAGAGGTGCGGTTGCAAGAATTACCGGTTGGGCAAAATTCGGCGGTCACGGAAACTGGTACAGATTTGCTTGTGCAAAGGGCAGCGCAGAAACCGTAAGAGGCGACGAAGGTAAAATCCGCATAGTATATAATGATTGGGAAATTCCCGAAGGTGTTGAAAAAGAAAAGGTTTCAACAGTCGGCTATCCCTTTGATAAGGATAAGGCAAGACAGTGCGGCCATTCGGGCGGCGACTACTATGTTGCACACGAATTCCTCAGCTGTATTCTTGAAGGCAGACAGCCCTATTTCAACGCATACCGTTCATGCGCAATGTCGGCGGTTGCAATTCTCGGCTGGAGAAGCAGCCTCCACAACGGCGCTGAATACAAAATTCCCGATTTCTCAAATGAGGAAGAAAGAAAGTTATATGAAAACGATAACCTCTCACCCTTCCCCGATGAAAACGGCGTTGCAAACTATCCCTGCACCAAATACGACGCAGACAAGTTTGATATATAAAAGCAACAACGACCTCGGAATAATCCGGGGTCGTTATTTGTTAAGTGTTTTGTTATCTGTTCTGTTCAGAATATAGTCAACGGAAACTTCGTAAAAATCCGCAAGCTTGATTAATATTTCCGTCGGAATGTCATTCTCGCCTGTTTCGTATTTTGAATATCCCGTTTGTGACATTACAAGAATCTTTGCAACCTGTGTCTGGTTTAAATCTTTATCCTCTCTGAGGTCACGCAATCTTCCATACATAATACCACCCTGAAACATTATAATAATCTGTTTCAGGTTATTGACATTCTAACCTGAAATAGGTTATTATGTGACTGACAGTATTATTTTTGTTAAAATTTATACAGAACAAAAAGGAGGAATTTTCATGTCATTCTCAGCAATTATCTCATCACTCATTCTTCAGCGTCTTGCTCCCGTAATCACCTCATTCGTTGTTGTTCTCAACTCGATAGCAGGTGTTTTCGGTGTAGCTCCCGTTATCCCCTACAACCCCGAAAGAACAGATGTTGTAGTCAGCGGAGAAATCTCAACAGATGTTGACGAAATTCTCGGATACTACAATGCAGCCGTTAAAAAGACAAACAAAAGCTTTGTTATCGGCTCAACATCAAGCGATATACTCGGCACTCCCGAAATCATCGTTGATGGAGAAACTTCCGCCGATGATTATATGGAAGCATATTGGTCGGCATATGAAGAAACAGCAGCAACTATATTTAAAGTTCCCGGCAACGGAGACGTTATTGCAGCCGATGTTGAAAGTGCAAAAATGTCAGTAAAAGACGGTAAGAGAAGTATTATTCTTAATATTGTTGATTTCGAAGGCGAAGACATTGACAATCCTTCGGGCAGAGTTTACGGATACAGCGTCGGAATCGCAGAAGGTATGAACGATCTCGGGATTGAAATAGGAAACATTCAGGCATCATATACAGATAACACTGTTTCCTGCATCATTGATGATGACAGCGGCAAAATCATTTACGGTGATTGGGATTCAACAGGTTCAGTTGTGGCAACAGACATAACATCTGATATGTTTGATTTTGAATTTAAAATGGACAAAATAGCATTCTCAATGACAACAAGCATAGATGTATAAAAACAATCAAGGGTGTACC
>JAZSCL010000030.1:0-8053 GCA_045602905.1 Acutalibacteraceae bacterium | reverse complement strand
CCAATGACTCTTCTCGCTGCAAAGGGATTGCCGAACAAAGTTGTGGTTTCAGAAAGAGCAGACCCCTACCGTCTGCTGAAAAAACGCTACGGCTATAACTTTATCAAAAAATACTATCAGCGTGCCGATGCCGTTGTCTTTCAGACAAACGATGCAATGGCTGCATATCCCGAAAACATTTCGAAAAATGGAACTGTTATATTCAATCCCATAAACGATAAGCTTCCCGAACCCTATTTCGGTGAAAGAGAAAAATATGTTACAACATTCTGCAGGGTTTCAAGACAGAAAAACCTTCCCGTTCTCGTTGAGGCATTTGCAGAATTCCACAAAACTTTCAGCGACTACAGACTCAAAATCATCGGTGAACCTCAGAACGATGATGACAGAGCTGCACTTACCGAAACAAAAACATTAGCTCAAAAACTCGGCATTTCGGAATATATTGATTTTCAGCCATTCAGCGCAACGGTTCACAATCTTATAATCCGCGATGCAATGTATGTTAACTCATCGGATTACGAAGGAATGTCAAACGCAATGCTTGAAGCTATGGCAATAGGCATGCCCGTTGTCTGCACTGACTGCCCCATCGGCGGTGCAAACGCAGTTATCCGAAACGGTGAAAACGGAATTCTCACTGAAGTCGGAAACGCAAAAGAAATATGCGATGCAATGAAGAAAATTGCAGACGATAAAGCAGTTGCGGACAATCTTTCCCGCAATGCAGCAGAAATAAGATACAAGCTCTCGCTTGAAAACACGGCAAAAAAATGGATGGAGCTGTTATAAATGAACGATTTCTACACGGTAAAATCAAAAAAAGAACTCTCGTTTATTATAGAAAAAGATAAAAAAGCTTGCTTCGGCAGCAACAATGTTACATTTGAAAAAAAACTGCGAAATCCGTTTAAACACAAACTTTTTGTTTTCTTTAAGCTTCTTCGGAAATACGAATATCTCTGTTTCAAACGCGATACATGTAAAAACGAAATTCTATCCAAGTTCTATTCTTTGAAAATAAAATTCTATGATATAAAGAAAAACAATCTTTCGCTTCAACTCGGGGTGGAAATCAATCCGTTCCATTGCGGAAACAGTGTCAGAATATGCCACCCCAACGTTATTATTAACGGCCGTGTCGGCGATAACTGCGTGCTTCACGGTAATAACGTTATAGGCAACAAAAAAACAGGCGATAGAGATTCCACACCGAAAATCGGCAGCAATGTGGATATCGGAACAGGCGCAATCGTAATCGGCGACGTTACAATTGCCGATAACTGCATAATCGGTGCCGGTGCAGTTGTAACAAAATCCTTTACGGTTCCCGGAACCGTAATCGCAGGAGTACCCGCAAAAGAAATCAGTGGTGAAAAATAATGGACAAAAAAAGTTTGTTAATAGTCATTCCTCATCTTACCATCGGCGGAGTTCAGAAAACATTGATTTCCGCTTTGAAGGCGTTGGACTATGATAAATATGATGTAACACTTTATTTGAGAAAAAACAGAACCAATCTTCTTGAATTTGTTGACAGCCGCGCCAATGTTATTGTCAACAAAGATCCTCATCATTATTACCGAAAGCCCTATGCCGTTTCACTTCAGATTAAAATAATGCTTAATAAGCTTCTGGGCAGAAAGGATTCCGTTTCCGCACTCAACAAAGAACTTGCTGACAGAATCCGTGACGACTCTATGTCTTATGCAAGGGAAACATATTTTAAAAACAAAAAGTTTGATATTGCTGTTGCTTATGTGCAAGGCTACACTTCACTTTTTGTAAATAAATTTATCAATGCAGATGAAAAAATAATTTTTTATCACACAAGTGCAGATGAACTACATGAAATGCACGAATTGATTTTGCCCGGATTCGATAAAATTGCCGCGCTTCATGAAGATCAACGTCTTCTTTTGGAAAAATGGTATCCGAAACATAAATCCAAAATTCTTGTGGTTGAAAACTATACGGATCAGGAAATAATTACAGCCCAGAGTAAAGAAAAAGAAATCAAAGTTCCGGATGGAAAAACCGTTCTGTGTTCCTGCGGAAGGTTTACTCCCGTAAAAGGCTTTGATCTCGCTGTTAAATGTGCAAAGATTCTTAAAAATAATGATACAGACTTTATTTGGTACTTTGTCGGTGACGGTCCAGAAAAAGATAACCTTGTCAGACTTATCGAAGAGAATAATCTTTCAAAAAAAATCATCATTACAGGAATGCAGAAGAATCCCTATCCCTATATGGCTGCTTGCGACATCTATATCCAGCCGTCATATGAAGAAGCTATGCCTGTAACCATTCTTGAAGCACAACGTCTTAATAAACCCGTTATCTCCACCGCAACCGTAGGCGGAAAAAAACTTATACAAGATGGCAAAAACGGTCTTGTTTGCGAAATCAACGCAAACTCTCTTGCAGAAAATATAGAAAAACTTATCAGAGATAAGAAAACATATTCCAATATAGTTGATAGTCTTAAAAACACAGATTATTCCCACGAGTTCGAAAAATACAAAGAGCAATGGAAAGCTCTGTTGGAGGAGTGAAAAGCAAATGAAATTCAGCATACTTGTTCCCGTATATAATGTTGAAGAATATCTCGAGCAGTGTGTTGAATCGTTGCTTAATCAAACCTATGACGGAGCATATGAAATCATCCTCGTTGATGACGGCTCAACCGATTCATCGGGACTGCTTTGCGACAAATACGCAGAGGAATATCCCGAAAAAGTCAAGGTAATTCATAAAAAAAACGAAGGTCTTGTTTCCGCAAGGCAAGCAGGAATAGAATCTGCAACAGGTGAATTCTGTCTGTTTGTCGATTCAGATGATTATGTTGAGCTGTGTTTGTTGGAAGCCATATCCGATTCACTCAAAAAGCATACCGATGCCGATATATTTGTTTTCTCTTTGAACCGTTTTGACGACAAAAAAATATCTCCGAGAAAAGCCATGGTTGATAGTGAGGATGCCGTTTTTTTCGGTGACAACAAAAAAACTGTCTACGAAGCTTTGATTACAGGATCACAGGTAACATCTCTCTGTGTAAAAGCAATCAGAACAGATATTTTGAAAAATGACCCCACTGACTACTCACTTTATTACAGCAAAAACATGGCTGAAGATTGGTTCAGATCAATTTATCTTATTACTGCCGCAGAAAAGATAGTATATATAAACAAGCATCTGTATTACTACAGAACCAATGAACAAAGCATATCGCGGAGCTTCCGCCCGGAAACCATCGAAAAAAGAAACATTCTCTATGTATACGACCGTTTCACGGAATATCTTCCGAAATGGGGTATGGATACAAAAGAATACCGTCAGAAGCTTAACGCAAGATGGCTGGATGAAGTAATGTATACATTTACAACCTATTATGAGAATGTTCATTACAGCAAAAGAGGAAAGGTCTTGAATTACGATTGGAATTCAATGCTTCCGTGTGAAGTTCGTTTTGAAGTTGATAACCCATATGAAAACAAGGTATACAGAGAATTGTATACTAATATCAGCAAGAAAAACTTTTTATATGTAAGATTATTCTTTTTTAAAAAGAGGATTAGAAAATTTCTTCGAAAGCTTTTAAAGCGAGGAATCTGAATGAAAATCAGCATTGTTGTTCCTGTTTATAACTGTGAAAATTATATATGTGATTGCATAGAATCCGTAATAAACCAAACTTTATCCGATTGGGAACTGATATTGGTTGATGACGGCTCAACCGACGGCAGTTCAAAAATCTGTGATGACTATTCGGTTAAATACACCAATAAGATATTTGCTTTTCACAAAAAAAATGAGGGACAGTTCTTAACCCGAAAGTTTGGAATAGAAAAGTGCACCGGAGATTACATCGGATTCCTTGATGCCGATGATCTGCTCGACAAGGATTATGTCAAAACTTTGTGTGAAAATATTGAGCATTTTTCATTTCCCGATTCCGTTTGCTTCGGATTTTTTCAATTCGGTAACGGATCAGAAAAAGAAATCAGCATAACCGGTTCCAAAACACCTTCATATTTTGGAAATCTCAATGATAGAAGATTTGTATACAAACAGATTGTAAACGGTCAGATGCCTGGATCTTTATGGTCAAAAGTATTCAAAAAAGAGACTATATCAACCAATATTCCATGTGAGGATATTGTTCGTTCAAAACGTTATGCTGAAGATGCATACCATTCTTTCAACGCTCTTGCAAATTCAGATTCAATTCTTTTTATAAATAAATCTCTGTATTACTATCGTGATAATGCTCAAGGGTTCTCTCAAGGATTCGAAACCAGAAAACCCGACCATTTCAACTCAAAATATCTGTTTGAGCTTATACACAGCAATCTTTCACTTATGGGTATTGATGATGAAGAAACAAGAAACACTCTTTATGAACGCAACTTTAATGAAACTGTTTACTTCATGCTGAAATATCTTCGTTCAGCAAAAAACTTCAAAAGAAAAAAAGAAATCATTGATTTTGACTGGTCATCTTATCTTTTGGAAGAAACCATAGATTTGATAAATCGAAAATCAACCATAAAAAAATCATATCTGAATGTATGGAATGCATTCAAGGAGAAAAAATATCTGACAATCTATATCAGGGAAAATTTCAAGAAAATAATAGGATGGTAAGTTATGGAGTTACAAAAAGGTCTCATATCGGTAATAATGAGCAATTACAATACCCCTGAAGAATACCTGCATAACGCCATCGAAAGCATACTTAGCCAAACATACTCAGATTTTGAATTCATCATTGTTGATGATTGTTCAACCGATAACTCGCTTGAAATAATAAAATCCTATAAAGACTCCAGAATTTCCATAATCAAAAATGAAGTGAATATGGGAATAACAAAATCTCTCAACCGTGCTCTTGCGGTTTCAAAAGGTGAATTCGTTGCAAGAATGGATGCCGATGATATATGTTTACCCGAAAGATTTGAAAAACAAGTTGAGTATTTAAAGCAAAATCCGGATGTAATTGTTTGCGGTACATGGGTTGAACTTTTCGGGGACGGTGCAGATGTATATAATGAAAAATATTCCTGCAAAATTCTTCCGGAAAAAGAAACTCTCCAAATTAATCTTTTGTTCGGCAATCATACAAACATAATCCATCCAACAGCAATGTTTAACCACAGATTGCTGAAAGAAAACAATATTACCTATAATGAAAATTATATATATGCACAGGACTACAGAATGTGGGTGGATTGCTCTCAAAAAGGAGAACTTGCAAATATTCCTGAAATTCTTTTTAAATACAGAATTCATAATAAGGCAGTTTCAAGTGATAAGAAAGATGTTCAGAATGAGTGTGCAAAAAACATAATGGCAGAACAGCTTTCATGGCTGGGACTTGAACTTCCCGAAGATTGGGAAAATCTTCATTCAGGACTTCTGATTGGCAGAAAACCATTTGATCTCAGATATAAAAAATGGATTAAAACACTTATTAAACATAACAAAAACCATAAATTTTTCAATCAACATAAACTCAAGAAAATCCTGTGGAATAAATGGACGGAAACCGTATATTTTGAACTTGCAAAAGCGAGTATGTTTAAAAAAATCAAAGCTATATTTGCCCTTCCGATTTTTTGCTATCCAGATTTATTCAATATAAGAAGGATTCGATTAAGTAAGGAGAAAAACTGATGTCAAAACAAAACAGTATTGCCGTAAGCATTGTGGTTCCCATATATAACGCCGCACCGTATCTCAGAAAATGCCTTGACAGTGTTGTAAATCAAACTTTAAAAAATGTAGAAATCATCTTTATCGATGACGGTTCCACAGACGGCTCATCCGAAATATGCAAGGAATACGCAAGCAAAGACAGCCGCATTATTTACTATAAAAAAGAAAATGAAGGTCTTGCCGCTGCCCGACAGGATGGAATTGAAAGAGCAAGCGGCGAATATGTCGGTTTTGTTGATTCCGATGACTGGCTTGAGCTTAATATGTATGAAAGAATGTATTCGGTTGCAGTTACAGAAAATGCAGATGTTGTTTTCTGTAACTGCTACGAAGATGAATCAGAAAAGAACTCATATTATCTCGAACCGGGTGTTTATGACAGAGAAAGAATTGAAAAAGAAATTCTTCCCCGTTCACTTGCCGGACTGACTCCGAAAGGTGCAAACGATGTTATAAGATGGTGCAACTGGCTCAGAATATATCGTATGTCGCTTATACGCGATAATAATATATCTTTTGGCAGGGGCTTCCGCCGTAGTCAAGATTTACAATTGACATTTGAAACAGCCTTATATGCGCAAAAATATGTTTCTATCAACGATGAATACTTATATCACAACCGTTCCGATAATAACGGAAACTCCCTTTCAAGAGGATACACCAAAAACTATTGGAAGCTTATCCGTCCTCTTATAGATAAACTTTACGAAGATGTTGAAAACTATAAACAACAGGACTTGATGTATAATATGCATCTTTGCGCATTCTTTTTTGCAGTAAATGGTGTTCAAAATGAATACGAGAAAAGTAGTTTCGGATTCTTTAAAAAAATCAAAATGCTTAACGAAGTTGTTAAGGACCCAGTAATACAAAACGCAATTAAATATGTGGATGGTTCAAAACTCAACAAATACTACAAAATGGTTTATAAAGGTATCGAAGGTGGCAATGGCCTGTCTGTTTTTTACAGTTATTTCAAAGAAAAAATCCGTGACGAAATTTATAAACCTTTTGCCCGCAAATTAATTAATGGAAAAATAACAAGTATTTTTTTTAAAAAATAAAATAATACGGTGATAAAATGAAAAAACCGCAAAAATTGCTAAAAGCAATAATTATTCGATTGACCGAAAAGAAAAACGCAAGAATGACCTTAAATTTCAGAAAAGAAATAGCTTGTTGCGGTAATAATCTTCAATTATTTGGAGTGCCTGAAATTTCATTTGCTAACAACTTAAAGATAGGAAACAACTGCAAAATTAATTCCAATGTTTACATTAATGCCCGAAGCGGTGTCACAATCGGTGATGATGTCACCCTTTCATACGGTGTAAAAATTATTTCAACCGGTTATGATATTGAACATTGGATAACAACAAGAGAAAGAGTTCATGTTACCGATAAACCCATTCATATTGGAAATTATTGCTGGATTGGCGCTGATGCAATAATTCTTCCCGGAGTTAATATCACCGGTGAATTTGTTGTTGTCGCTGCAGGTACTGTCGTTACAAAAGATATAACAGAAAGTAAAGTGCTTGTTGCCGGTAATCCCGCAAAGATTGTAAAACATTATGATAAAAAGTTTCAGGAGTAAGTTTTATGTCAGAACAAAAATGGACAACTGTTGTTAAATCCAATAACAAACTTATTGATATGGATATAAAAGGTCTTAAGAATTGCAAAGACCTCATATATCTCTTTGTCCGCAGGACATTTGTGGCGAAATATAAGCAAACTGTTTTAGGTCCCGCCTGGGCAGTAATTCAGCCGTTTTTTACAACGGTTGTTTATTCCGTTTTCTTCGGAAGCGTAGCAGGTCTCGGTGCATCAGGAATACCTAATTTCATATTTTACCTTTCAGGCACCATTGTTTGGACACTTTTTTCAAGTTGCTTGTCCGAAACTTCAAACACCTTCACCGGTAACTCCGCAATATTGGGTAAAGTCTATTTCCCCAGACTTGTTATGCCTATATCTACCGCAATATCACAGTTCATAGGTTTCTTTATTCAGTTTGCATTTATGCTTTGTTTTATGGTTTACTATTTTATTACCGATGCCGGATTAAAACCAAACATATATATTCTTATGTTTCCTCTTGTTCTTATTCAGCTCGCAATTCTCGGTATGGGTTTTGGCATGATTATTTCTTCCCTTACCACTAAATACCGTGATTTAAAAATGGTAGTAGGTTTTGGTGTCAGCCTCTGGTCATATTGCTCCCCTGTTGCCTATGATATGTTCAGCCGATCACAGCTTGCTCCGGGAAGTATTTTCTATAATGTATATATGCTTAACCCCGTAACACCGGCAATCAATATTTTTCGCTATG
>JAZSCL010000029.1:0-2679 GCA_045602905.1 Acutalibacteraceae bacterium | reverse complement strand
GTAAAGGTGCTTGAGGGTATCTTATGGAATGAGGTTGGCTCAAGGGAAGATTATGAAGCAGAGTTCGGCAAAAAGCCTCTCGGTGAATTTGTACGGGAAATCACAGGTCTTGATATGAATGCTGCTAAGGCTGCATTTTCAGAGTATCTTGATGACGTCAATCTTGATGCAAGACAGATTTATTTTGTTAATCAGATAGTGGAGTATATAGTGCATAACGGTATTATGAAAGACTTGTCTGTTTTGCAGGAATCTCCGTTTACAGACAAGGGAAGTGTTGTGGAAGTATTTACCGATCTTTCTGTCTGGATGGGTATTCGTAAAACTATTGAACAAATAAATGCCAATGCATTAGTAGCATAACTTGGTGATACTTAAATAAATGATATGAAAATAAGTTTTTCTCTGATTTGAGCTTATTAAAGAAGTAGTTGTCCTCTGGATGACTACTTCTTTTTTTCGTTAAAATTGCACAACAAAAAAGCCGTCACATAGACAGCACAAATAGCGGGAGAACATTTCATCCTCTCGCACAGTTTGTACTGAAACTATGTAACGGCTTAAACTTTAAGCTCTGATTGTCCGTATATTGCTAACCGAGTATCGGACTATACTTCTTCGGACAGATAATATGTGTTTGCATAAAGCCAATAAGCAAAAAATATGTGTTTCAGATTATATTCAGTTGTAAGGCAAATACATTATTTACCAATTTATTATTACACGGAACATTTGTTTATCTGTCAAGAACTTTTTCGAAAAAGAAAAGATGGTGTCGGTTTTCACCGACACCACAATGGTTAATCTATTAGTACAAATACTTATTTGGTATCAGTCAAGAAAAGCTCGCTGAGCTTTCCGCTGTCATCTGACGTATATTGGTCAGATAGAGCGTGGCGAGAATAATGCAACATTTGAAAACATTGAAAAAATTTCATCCGCATTAAATGTTTGCTTTCAAAGCTTTTCGAAAAAATCGATGCTGTCGCTGAGTCAGACAGAAATATTCCTCTATAATGTTACAAATTTTTATCGGCGAAAACGCAGGAAGAACAAGAACAGCTTTACCGTATTTTGATTAAAATGGATAAATTTAAGGAAAGCTAATGATTACAAGCAGACCGTCGGCCTGCTCTTGTTATTTATACGAACATAAATATTCCCCCGGTGTAGTTCTGAAATTAGATGTGTAAAAAATGATTCGTTTTCTTTTAAAAATAGTTGTCGTCTTTCGTATTCTGTGATACAATATAAAATAGGAGTGATACAAATGAAAGAGAATGTAAAAACCAAGCTCCCAATCAACAGCCCATTGATAAAAATCCCGTTTGGCGGATTAACATCAAATATGTTAAGAACAATTGCTGTTGCACTTATGTTGAGCGATCACATATGGGCAACTGCAATGAGCTTCGGCAACTGGATGACCTACAAAGGAAGAATGGCACTCTCTATCTTTGCTTTTCAGATTGCAGAGGGCTTCGTTCATACATCTAACTTCATAAAATATGCTTTGCGACTTTTGGGATTTGCTGTAATTACGGAAATTCCTTTCAACTTGTTTTACAGCAGCCGCTGGTTTAACCCATATCATCAGAATGTGCTGTTTACACTTCTGTTAGGTTTGCTTGCAATATCAGTTATAGACAAAGTCAGAAAGAGTATTACTGTTAAAACTGTCGCCTTATCCTTGCTGTGGCTTGTGTTGATTTGCGTTGCCTCAGTTATCGGCTTTGTAGATTATGGATTCCTGGGAATGATTACGGTAGTAATGTTCTACCTTTTAAGGGATTTTCCGTTTGCGTGGCTTGCTCAGCTTGCGGCAATGGTGCTGATTAACATTGTATTCTTTGAAGGTCAGGTTTTCCCATTTGAAGTTTTCGGTAAAATCTTTGAAATACCGGCCCAGGGCTTTGCTGTTTTTGCATTGATACCCATTTGGCTTTACGGCGGCAGAAAAGGTCGCTCGAACAAAATAATGCAGTACGGTTTCTATGCTTTTTACCCCGTGCATATGTTGGTGCTTTACCTGATAAAATACCTTGCATGAATATCTGCTTTTGGCTGACAAATTATTTATATTACAAAAGAACTGCAATCCTGCCTTTCGGTAAGATTGCAGTTCTTTTTTACTGTACCAATTTTTAAAACTATGACACTAAATTTTTATCAGTATTCTTTGCCTTTTATCCAATCCAAAGAAAATTTAGCAAACCAAATATTTTGACACTCTAAATCAGGCTCAAACAAAACTCCTATATTACCGTCAGGAAGCTGCGTCATAGAACTGTAAACAAAAGAGTCTTCTTTCAGCACACGGCTGTAGTTGAAAGTTTCACCGTCATCCTCAGAAAGCCTTACCGTTCCGCACTGTCTTGCTTTTTTGTCTGCAGCGTTCAGGAAAATAACATAGGGCTTTTCGGCATTTTCGATTTTAATAACCGAGCTTTGGCATATAGGTTGAGGTAGATTTTCGTCGTGAGTGAAATTTCCCCAGCTTTCACCGCCGTTTTTGCTGTATGCAATTGCAACACAGCGTTTGCGCTCATGGTTTCACCTAAATCCATACTTCTTCTGACAACCTTGTCAATTCTGTTTGGATTGTCTGCACCGGTAAAGAATCTGGCATCAGCACAGGCTACAACCACACCGTTTTTTGTTGTGATAATTGATGGAATT
>JAZSCL010000028.1:0-2824 GCA_045602905.1 Acutalibacteraceae bacterium | reverse complement strand
CTTATTCTTGACGAACCCACAGCGGCACTTGACCCTATTGCAGAAAACGAAATCTATCTTAAATACAGCGAAATTTCAAAGAACAAAACTTCAATCTATATTTCCCACCGACTTTCATCCACCCGTTTTTGTGACAGAATTGTGCTGCTTGACAACGCTTCGATCGCCGAAGAAGGCACGCACGAAGAGCTGATGGCACTCTCGGGCAAATATGCCGAGATGTTCAGAATCCAGAGCAAGTATTACGAAAAGGAGGCGGAAGAAAATGAAGAAATATAAACGGACTTTCAGAGAAGATCTGCGGATGATAAAGAGAGCTCTGAAACTTATAGAAACAAACACTCCGCATTTTCTTCTGCACACCTATCTCTACTCCTTTTTCAGCACGGCGATTTTTGTTATCGCTAATTACATTACTGCATCAATTGTTGATGAACTCACGGGCAACAGAGACATCAAAAAGATACTTTTCCTGCTTTTTATGTATGCTGCGGAAATAATTCTTCACATTTTTCAGGATAACTCGTGGCGTAAAATACGAACGTTTAATCTTATTTCAAGCAAATGGGAAGAAGTTTTGCTCAACAGCAAAAGTTTTTCAATGGATTACCCCAACATGGAAGACCCTCTTATGAGAGCCAAACGTCAGATGATAACCGACAGCCGCAGTTCGGGCGGTCTCGGAAGACTTATGATGGAATTAAGCTCGTTTTTCATCGGTATTAATCAGATTGTAATGTGTTCGGCAATTTCAATGGAGCTGTTTTTCATACATCCCGAAAAAACCTTATCGGGATTTGAAAAATTCATTGATTCACCCGGTTTAACGGTAGCGTTTTTTATGTTTGTCGCTCTGTGCGCTCTCGGCGAATACAAGGTCAATTCAAAATATAACCGTCTTGCAAACAGAAAAATCAAAAGCAATTCAATGATTGAAAGGCTTTTGCACTACTATCTTGACGATTATATCGATGACAGCAAGGCTTGCAAGGATATTCATATTTTCAATCAGAAAAAGCTTATCCGTAATTCATCCGATAAAATTTACGGCGATTGGATAAACGGCTGCAAAGAGCTTCATTCTCTTTTCAGAAAAAAGAACAACAGATACAATTTATTCTATGTTCTCACAACCGCTGCAACATATCTTTTTGTTGCACTCAAAACATATATCGGAGCTTTCGGTCTCGGCGGTTTCATCAAGTATCAGTTCTGTATTGCAAGAATTGTTGATGCGGCAGAAAGCATTTCAGGAGCAATTACCGCTTTACGCACGAACAACGACTATCTCGAAACATTCTTTGAATATCTTGATACTCCGACTGAAATGCACTACGGCACTATTCCCACAGAAAAGCGAATGGATAACAAGTATGATATTGAATTTCACAATGTCAGCTTCAAGTATCCGAATACCGAAAACTATGCAATCAGAAATCTCAATCTTAAATTCAGAGTCGGTGACAGAATTGCGGTTGTCGGCATGAACGGAAGCGGTAAAACAACAATGATAAAACTGCTTTGCCGCCTTTATGACCCCACAGAAGGATATATCTCTCTCAATGGGATTGATATTCAGAAATACGATTATGAGGACTATCTGGATTTGTTTTCGGTTGTATTTCAGGATTTCAGACTGTTCTCGTTTTCCGTTGGTGAAAACGTTTCGGCAGAGGTTGATTATGACGAAGAAAAAGTATGGTCATCACTTGAAAAAGCAGGTATGCTTGAACGTGTAAAAGCTATGCCGAAAGGACTCAAAACTCCCGTTTACAAAGATTTTGAAGAAGACGGCGTTGAAATATCCGGCGGTGAAGCACAGAAGCTCGCAATCGCAAGAGCACTCTATAAAGACGCCGCATTCGTTATCCTCGATGAACCCACCGCATCCCTCGACCCTATCGCCGAGCACGAAATCTATTCCCGATTCAACGATATGGTCAAGGATAAAACAGCGGTTTATATCTCCCACCGTCTGTCATCCTGCCGCTTCTGCGACAGAATCCTTGTGTTCGATAACGGTCAGCTGATTCAGGACGGTTCACACGAAAACCTCCTCGAAAACCCTGACGGCAAATACAGCGAACTCTGGAACGCTCAGGCACAGTATTATGCGGAGATTAAAGCATAAAACACAATAAGCAAAATAGTCAAAGCCATACAAGCTGATTTTTCAATCAATTTGTATGGCTTTTTCCATGCGGTAGTTTATTCGGCTATTTTAATTTTAACTCCGAGTTCTTCAAACTGCATTAAATCATCTTCCGAAGAATCGCTGTCGGTAATAATATAATTCAGCTTGTTTGCAGGACAAATGCTGATTATAGAATCAAATCCGATTTTTTCAACGGGATATAAACCGTAAACTGTTTTTGCATTATTTATGATGGCATTAGTCAACTCAACACTTCTTGATTTCTGAATTGAAAGACCAAACTTTGCCGAAACGCAAGCGGAGGTAACAAAGCATTTATCAAAACGAAGTCTGTTGATTAACGATAATGCAAAGCTGTCGTAGAAACAACCGTTTGCCTGCATTTCGCCGCCTGCAAGAATAACTGTTATATTTTCCTTTTTGCGAAGTTCTTCGGCAATTGCAATTGAATTTGTAACAACAGTACAATTTACTGCGCCGATGTTTTGTGCCATAAGATAGCCCACGCTTGCATTTGTGATATAAACGACGTCATTTTCTTCAATTGTTTTTACAGCTTCTTTTGCTATCGCAAGATAGTTTTCCTTGACTTCAACAACACGCTCATCGGGAGAAAGGTTTTTTATTACATTTCCGCCAATTTGTCTTGCAGGAATAGCACCGCCGTGA
>JAZSCL010000027.1:0-7136 GCA_045602905.1 Acutalibacteraceae bacterium | reverse complement strand
CAAAAAATCCTGTAGCTAATGGTATAACACAGATGCTGCTGTCTGTTGTTGTTATGATTATAAATGGTAAATTCTTTGTAAACGGATATAAAGGATTAGTAAATAACACGCCCAATATGGATACACTTGTAGCATTGGGTTCAGGCGCGTCCTTTGTGTATAGTGTATATGAATTGTATGCAATGAGTGGCGCGGCTGTTTCCGGTAACATTGAGCTGGCACATTCATATTTACACGGATTTTATTTTGAATCAGCTGCTATGATACTTGCGCTTATTACGGTAGGTAAAATGCTTGAATCACGTTCAAAAGGCAAAACCACCGATGCACTGAAGGGGCTTATGAATCTTGCTCCAAAAACTGCAACGGTCATAAAAGACGGAAAAGAGATTTCCGTTTCCGTTTCCGAGGTTAAAAAAGGCGATGTTTTTGCCGTAAAATCCGGCGAAAGTATTCCCGTTGACGGCGTTGTTATTGACGGCACTGCAGCAGTTGACGAATCTGCGCTGACGGGCGAAAGCATTCCTGTTGACAAAGAAAAAGGCGATTCCGTTTCGGCGGCAACAATAAATCAATCAGGTTATATCAGATGCAAGGCATCAAGAGTTGGCGAGGATACAACTCTTTCGCAGATTATAAAGATGGTCAGCGACGCATCGGCAACAAAAGCACCCATTGCAAAAATTGCAGACAAGGTTTCGGGGATTTTTGTTCCGACTGTAATTATAATCGCAATAATAACAACGGCAATATGGCTCATTGCAGGTGAGAGCTTCGGTTTTGCGCTTGCAAGAGGAATATCCGTACTTGTTATAAGCTGTCCGTGTGCGCTCGGACTTGCAACTCCCGTTGCAATCATGGTCGGAAGCGGAGTCGGTGCAAAAAACGGTATTTTATTCAAAACCGCCGTTTCGCTTGAAGAAACAGGAAGAATAAACATCGTTGCTCTGGATAAAACAGGAACAATCACTGAAGGGAAACCAAAGGTTACAGATATTATTCCCGAAAACGGCATAAATAAAGACGAGCTTATACACATAGCCGCTTCAATTGAAAGAAAAAGCGAGCATCCCCTTGCAAAAGCAATCAATATATATGCCGAAGAAAACAAAATTCAGATTGATGACATAAACGATTTCAAGGTGCTTGCAGGCAACGGTCTGAAAGCATCGCTTGACGGCTCGAAAATCATCGGCGGAAGTGTTAAATTTGTTTCCGAAAACGCAAAAATAACTGATGAACTGAAACAAAAAGCCGATTTGCTTTCCGTTGACGGAAAAACGCCCATGTTTTTTGCCAAAAACGGCAGTGCACTCGGCATAATCGCCGTTGCCGATACCGTTAAAGAAGACAGTCCCAAGGCCATAAAAGAATTGCGGAATATGGGAATCCGTGTTATTATGCTCACGGGCGACAATGAAAAAACCGCCAAAGCCATAGGCAGGGCGGCAGGTGTTGACGAGGTTATAGCAGGTGTTTTGCCTGACGGAAAAGAAAAGGTTATTCGTTCGCTGAAAAAGCAGGGCAAGGTTGCAATGGTTGGCGACGGAATAAACGATGCACCTGCCCTGACAAGTGCGGATATCGGAATCGCAATCGGCGCAGGTACGGATATTGCCGTTGATGCAGCGGATATCGTTCTTATGAAAAACCGTCTTACCGATGTTTCTGCAGCAATAAGACTCAGCCGTGCCACCTTGAAAAACATTCATCAGAATCTTTTCTGGGCATTCATTTATAATATCATAGGAATTCCTCTCGCTGCAGGAGCATTCATTCCCGTTTTCGGATGGAAGCTTAATCCGATGTTTGGTGCGGCGGCGATGAGCCTTTCAAGTTTCTGCGTTGTTTCAAACGCACTGAGGCTGAATTTCACTAAAATACATTCCTCAAAGCACGATAAAAAAATAAAATCCAAAACAAAGGAGATTAAAAATATGGAAAAAACAATGAAAATTGAAGGCATGATGTGCGGTCACTGCGAAGCAAGAGTCAAGAAGGTTCTTGAAGCACTTCCTGAGGTTGAATCTGCACTTGTAAGCCATGAAAACGATACTGCAGTTGTAACTCTCAACGCTCCGCTTTCTGACGAAGTTCTCAAAAACACTGTTGAAGCTCAGGATTACAAGGTTATCGAGATTAAATAAGCAATGAAAAATATAGTTTTAATCGGTATGCCGGGTGCAGGCAAAAGCACAATCGGCGTTCTTCTTGCGAAATCAACCCTTATGGATTTCACGGATACAGATTTGCTTATTCAGAAGAAATGCTCATCTGCTCTTTGCGATATAATAAACGAAAAAGGAATTGACGAATTTCTGAAAATAGAAAGCGATGTTATCTGTGAGTCGGAGCTTCACAACTGCGTTGTTGCAACAGGCGGAAGTGTTGTTTACGGCAATGAAGCTATGGAAAAGCTGAAAGAATCGGGTATTGTTGTTTATCTTAAGGTTGATGCATCCGAGCTTGAAAAAAGGATAAACAATATCCACACAAGAGGCATCGCCATGAAGGAGGGCACAACTATCCCTCAGCTTTATGCCGAAAGAGCACCTCTTTATGAAAAATATGCCGACATAACGGTTGATTGTGCTTCTCTTACTCCTGAAGAATGCGTTGACAGAATAATTGAAAACATATAAGTTAACGGTCTGTACTTCATAAGCACAGACCGTTGATTTTATTTATTCAGAATAAAAATCGCAAAATTGAGATATCCCGCAAACGTTACCCACAGAAGATACGGAATCTGCAGATATGCGGCTATGGGTTTGATTCGGCAATACTTTATAATTGTGAGCAAAATCAATACCCAGAGTGCAACAAGCCATATAAACGCAAACAGATATGCCTGCATATTAAAGAAAATTATGCTCCAAAAGAAATTAAAAAACAGGCTTATTCCGTAAACCGTCAATGCATTTCTGACTTCTTCGGGTTTCTTATCTTTTTCTTTATAAACCATTGCTGCGCTTATCCCCATAAGCACATAAAGAATTGTCCATACTATCGGAAAAAGTATTGCCGGCGGTGCAAGGGGCGGCTGTTCGATTCTTGAATAGATATCCATGTTTCCGCTTGTCAGAAGTGCAGATATTCCGCCCACACCGAGAGCAATCGCAACCGAAATAACATAGTGTTTGATTTTGTTCCACATAAAATCACCTCGGAATTATTCTATGCATAACAGCTTGTTTGTTATTCTGCTTCAAAATGTTACAATTGTAACCTTTGTGTTTATATTGCTTGAATTATTTTACAATATGATATATAATGATTTGCGGTAAATTATTATTTCAAAAAGGAGAAATTGAATGACATCACTGTTAATGCTTGTAAAAACCACTTTTCACTCACTTATGACAATTGTTGTAGCACTTCCCATTGTTATGACAATGTGTCTGCCCGAATGTCCCGATGCACAGATTATTCCGAATCCCGATGCAACAAATGCCTACATAAACGAATATAAAGACCCCGACATTTCGGCTCACCGTTCGGGTGCGGGAATCGCTCCGCAGAATACGCTTATGGCATTTGAAAAGGTTATTGAAGAAAACAACGAGCTTGGCGTTGACACCTTTGAGTTTGACGTTCAGATAACCAAAGACGGCGAGCTTATTCTTCTTCACAATCTCACATACGATGACACCTCAAATGCCGTTGAAGCTTTCGGTCATCCTTTGGTTTACGCTTCAGCCGTAACATTTGAAGAAGCTCAGGTACTCAACCTCGGCGAAAACTTCGAGATTAACGGTGAATATCCGTACAGAGGCTTAAGAGGTGACGATATCCCCTATAATCTCCGTGTTGTCAAGTGTGAGGATGTTATTGATTACATCGAAAAAAACAGCAACGGCAAAAAATACAGATACATAATCGAAAACAAGAGCATCAGCATCTGGGGTATGAAAGCCGCCGACAAGCTCTATGAAATTATAACCGAAAGAAATCTTAAGGACAGAGTTATATGGGCAACCTCTGAGCAGGATGTTTCGATTTATATGGCGGAAAAATATCCCGATATGCCCCGTTCTTCAAATGTTCTTGAAGCACTTCACTTTTATGTTTACTGCCGCATGAACTGGGATCTCAATGAAATCAATCCCACTTATGTTGCGCTTCAGATTCCTTACGGCAACAGCGCCGCAAAAGGTCTTCTCAACTCAGGCACAAAGCAGATTACAAACTACGCTCACAAATACGACATCGCCGTTCAGTATTGGACAATCAACGACCCCGAGGCGGTTAAAACACTTACGGAAAACGGCGCAGACTGCATTATGACAGACTATCCCGAAATGGCGTTTGAAGCTGTCAAGGAAGTTCAGTAACATCATAATCCCCGAAACACCATGAATACCATGTGTGCTTCGGGGATTCTTTTTCAGAAACAAAATTTTAACAATCCGCACACAATTTTCTAACTCCCGAGTTATATATTAATTTTGTATAACATAAAAAGATGCGAAAATGTCGAATGTATGATATAATATTACCGGAGGTGCTTTTATGGCAAAAATACTTATAGTTGAAGATAACCGTGATTTTAACAGAGCGGTTTCAACATATCTTTCCCAATACAGTCACAATGTTTTCAGCTGCTACAACGCAAACGAGGCTTATGATGTTCTTTATGAGAATCAGATTGACCTTATTATTTCGGATATTATGATGCCCGGTGCCGACGGTTTTGAATTTGCAAGCGCCGTGCGTGAAACAAACAAAGAAATCCCCATTCTTTTTGTTACCGCAAAGGATGATTTTATGTCCAAGCGAATGGGCTACGGCATCGGCATAGACGATTATATGGTAAAGCCGATTGACCTTGATGAGCTTAACCTTAAAATCGGCGCTTTGCTTCGCAGAGCAAAAATCGCCGCAAGTAAAAAGGTGACTATAGGCAACCTTGTTCTTGATGCGGAAGAATATTCCGTTAATTACCAAGGTGAAGAAATTCAGCTTACCGTTCGGGAATTCGATATTATTTTTAAAATGCTTTCATATCCGAAAAAGACCTTTACCCGTTCGCAGCTTATGGATGAATTCTGGGATGCAGACACCAATTCAAGTACAAGAACCGTTGATGTTTATATGACAAAGCTTCGTGAAAAGTTTTCCTGCTGCGATGAATTTGAAATTGCAACCGTTCACGGCCTCGGATATAAGGCGGTGCTGAAATGATAAAAAAGATTATATTTGTTTTATATAGGTTTCTGCTTTTCTTTTTGGTTGTTGCGTTTGTTATAACCTGCAACATGACACTTTTTCTTCACATCCTTCAGCGTGATACCGGAATCGTTTATACAAAAGAAAACATAACCTTTGCCGCTGTGTTTACCTTTTGCAATGCTATGTTTCTCGGTGTAGTTTTTACATTTTTTGATTTTATAAGAAGAAAAATACTTGTTCAGAGACCCGTAAAAAAAATCCATGATTTCACAAAGAAATTAACTCACGGTGATTTCAAATCCCGCCTTAAACCTATAAGAGTAGGAGAATACAACAAAATAGTTGATGACCTTAATCAGATGGCGGAAGAGCTTTCAAGCATTGAAACCCTCCGAACCGATTTTGTTGCCAATGTTTCTCATGAGCTGAAAACCCCGCTTTCTGTTTTGCAAAATTACGGTGTTCTGCTTGAAGAACCGAATCTGCCCGAAGAAAAACGGCTTGAATATGCAAAATCAATTATCAGGGTCACACGGCATCTGTCCGAACTCATAACCAATATTCTGAGGCTTAACAAGCTCGAAGCGCAAAAGCTTTATCCCACGCTGAAAAGCTGCAATCTAAGCGAAATGCTCTGTGAATGCCTTATAGAGTTTGAAAGCGAATGGGAGAAGAAAAACATTGAAATTGAAACCGATATCGATGAGGATGTTTATATCAGAACCGATTCGGAAATGCTTCTGCTTGTCTGGACAAACCTTTTCTCAAATGCGATCAAATTCACTCCCGAAGGAGGAAAAATAACAGTAAATCTTAAACGAAGCGATAAATTTGTAGCGGTCAGCGTATCAGACACGGGCTGCGGCATGAATAAAAACACCATGAAGCATATTTTTGATAAATTCTATCAGGGTGACACATCGCATTCGGTCAAAGGCAACGGTCTCGGACTCGCTCTTGTTAAACGGGTTATTGATATTCTCGGCGGAGAAATCACCGTTGAAAGCTCTCCGGGTGCAGGCAGCACATTCACAGTAATGCTTAAAACAAATTAACAAAACAAAAACAAAATTTTATCAAAACAAAAATCTTTGAAGAGTAGGATATAGAAAACATTTCGGAGGATACAAAAATGAACGAAAAAAACACCTACTCTTACTCCACTCAGGAAAACAAGGAAATCCAAAAAATAAGAGATAAGTACATCGGGCAAAGCGAAAGAGACACAAAACTTGAGCGCCTTCGCAGTCTTGACGCAAGTGTTCACAGCAAGGCAACCGCATTATCGGTTGCGGTCGGAATTATCGGCGCACTCATTCTCGGCGCAGGAATGAGCTGCATTATGGTATGGAGCGATAAAATGTTTGTTACGGGAATTATTCTCGGAGTTATCGGTATAATTATTACCGTTATTGCCTATCCCGTATACAAAATCAAATCAGAAAAAATGCGCCAAAAAATCGCACCCGAAATCCTGAAAATAACAGATGAACTTATGAAGTAAAAAAAGCCGACTCAGTAGGGTCGGTTTTCTTCTTTTATTTACAAATATTTCTTCAAGCGGAATTTTAAGGCAAAACAGAACACTATACCAGACAAATGTATAGTTTTGTATAGTTAAAAACAGTGACAGTTAACATTTCGTTAATAATTCTCTAACTTATATACAATGCTGAAAAGTTAGAATTTGTGTACAAGCGGTAACACCGCAAAAAACAAAAGGAGAAAAAACATGAAGAATTTCAAACGCATTCTCAGCATCGTACTTGCCGTTTCCGTTTTGTTCGGAATGGCGTCAGGCACATTCGCCTATGAAGGTAAAGTAAAATACAATTCAGGCGAATACGAAATCACAAAGATTTCACATCCCGACAAAGGTCTCGGCGAAGTTGACGGCATTGTTGACTACATAGGAGAAGGTGCCGTTTCCGCAAAGGATGAAGGTCAGGGTGACAGAGGTCAGA
>JAZSCL010000026.1:0-11256 GCA_045602905.1 Acutalibacteraceae bacterium | reverse complement strand
AAAAAATTCTCCTTTCTTTGAAACAACCCACGCTTACAATACTTTCCGATTGGATTATATCTTAAACGCAGGTTTTATTCAAGGCTTTTTATCGGACAGTTACATTTGTTTTGACTGATAGATTACCAAATCTTCAATCAGTTCTTCAACGGCTCTGCCTTCTGCAGGGAAATGTTCTGAAACTTTTATCATAATCCCGTTGCGACAGTAATGAGTTTCACCGTCTGAGTTTAAAACATAACTACCGTCAGGAAATTCAAAAGGCTTGCACCTCTTTCGCCACTCGGAAAGCCAATATTGAGTACATTCTTTCAGAAAACTTTCGGGCGGTTCAAAAATCGGTTCGTAGAGTTCGCATAAATCGTAGGGGTCATAATTGTATTCGATGGGTTCGTAAATATTTTCTGTCATAAAAATCTTCCTTTCTATTCAATATTCTGTTCCTGCTTTTTGTAAGCGGAACGGTTAGATTGAGCCGTCAGTTTTTTCGCTTCTTCAAGGCGTTTGAGAACAGACGGCTTTTCGTTTTCTTTATGCTCCATAGCTTGATTTACAATGTATCTGATTTCTTCAAGCTCATGGAGTTCGGATTGATGGGTGGATAGGTTGGCTGTTAATGATTTCTGATGTTCCGTTAATGCAGATATTTCTGATTTTATTTCTGCTTTTGCACTCGATTTGCATTCGGGATTTGCTTTCATATATCGCACAGCTGTTTTATATTTCTCGATTTCAGATTCATGTTCCGAATAATATTTTGCCTTTGATTTTTCAAATCGGATTGATTTGTATTTGTCATAAATCGACTTGTATTTTTCATAATCTTCAATCTTTGAAATGTGCTGTTTCAGACGTTTGATTTTCTTTTCGTCCACCTTGATTGATTTTCTCGTTTCGTCAATCGGTTTCAGAATTTCGTTAAGTTCATCGAGAGTGCGGATATTACGGTTTTGCAGAATCATAATCGCCTGAGATATTTTCTTTAAATCTGCAACAGCACCTTTTGTCTGTGCAGATTTGTTCCAATCACTTCTGCCTTCTTTTCGCATATCAAGATATGTATTCAGAATATCAACAAGCGTTGTTTCGGATTGATTGAATTTTTCGAGTTCCGCTTTGATTTCTTCAATCCAGTTTATGAGATTTTTGATTTTCTCTTTGATTTCAGAAAGCAAAGCATTGGTGGATTTTATCAATCTGTTCTTATCGCCCTTATCTGTTTTTATGCCTTTGCTTTCCATTTGACGAACTGCAACTCCTTCGTGAACTGTCGGAATTTTATCAATTCCTTGTCGCTCATAGCTGCGATAATCTATTCTTTCTGCAAGTTGTTTTTCTTCAAACTTTTCGTTGCACATTCTTGCCCATTCAGAACGCCAATGTTCAAGAGTTTCGGGTTTGCCCCAATCGGTTGTCGGCACGGCAGAGAAGATGTAATTACCGTTACGGTCGGTTACTCTTTCACCGTTTCGGTCAAGCTCATAAACACGTTTTTGTTTGTTACCCCATTTGCCGTTTTTATCAATAGGTCTTATCGGACACAACACATGAACGTGCGGATTTGCGATTCCGTTTGTTTCGGGAGAATGAATTGCATAGTCTGCAATCATTCCTCTTTCAACAAACTGTTCACGTATGAATTTCTTTGCAAGAGAAATATTTTCTTCCATCGTAAATTCATTCTGCAAAGCAAAATCAAAACTGTATGCAAGCTGAGCCTTTTTACCTTTTTCAATTTTCTCAACTTCGTTCCACAGAGTTTCTCTGTCGGAAAGATTTTTTGGAACATACTCGGGCAACATAATTCCCGATTCAACAACACCGCCTTTACGGGTGTAGTCGCTGACTTCACCGTAATATTCACTCCTCAATTTTTCGCCTGCACGGTAAGCGGCACAAGCAACCGCGCTTTGTCCTGCACTTCGTTTTATCTGGGTTACATGGAAATGAAAAAGTGACATTACAGCATCAGCCTTTCTATATACTTTTTCACTTCTGGCAGATCGAAAATGAATTCGGCAAGCTGATAAAAATCAGCAGAAGTCATATCTTTTGTTTCGGGACAGACGCTTTCAATTGCACCGCCTTTTTCACAAAGACGGTGAGTGCGTTTTGTTCTGTCACCTTTGGTGAGATACTCAATGCGATTCTTAAGTCGCTGTTTCTGATGTTTAAGGATTTCAATTTCCTTTTCATTCTTTATTTTTTCTTCAATTAATTCTTCTTTTGATTTACTCATAAAATCTCCTTTTCTGTTTTTGGATACAAAAATCCCGTTGCTTCAGATGAAACAACGGGATAGATTGAAATATTCAATTTCAATAAAATATGGGATAGCTGCAACGCAGCGCAAGGGTAAAACCCTTGTTTAAAATCTTTGATTTTTCATTAGCGGAGCTACGCACATATACATTACTGAAAGATATGTATAGAAGTGCGCCCTTCGGGATTTGGATAGACAAAACCCCGCACAGCCGAAGCCATACGGGGTGAATGTTAATTAGAATATACCTTTGTAAATCTGCGGAATTGTTTTAGTGAGACCAAACAGTTTCTTAAAGAAAGCAATTATCTTTTGGAAGAAGCCTGCTTTTGAGGTCATTTCCTGTGTGTCTACACCAATAACATTTTCATTTTCATCATAAACGGTTGCAGTAAATGTTGTTTCACCGCTCTTGTTAGGTGAAATTTTGCAGGTTTTACCGTCAGCGGAAACAGAATACGAGAAATTATCATTTGAAGCAGTCCACTCAATATACAATTTAATCGGTGTAACTGTCGGTTGTTCTGGCTGCACCGGTATATTGGGCTGTTCCGGCTGCTCAGGCTGTTCCGGTGTATCAGTATTTGGTTCGCCGTCACAATCGGCAAGATGTTTGTTATATTCTGATTCATCTGTGAAAATATCTTTGCAATACGGACAAACATTAGTGGAATTAGTTTGCAAACTGTTTTGGTTTCCGACAAAATCGGCATGAAGAATAATTGAGTCACCGTAGCTGATTGTGGTTGTTGAGGGAGTTTTGATTGCAAAATCCGTAAATTTTGCAACTAAGTTTCTATTTCCTTTTACAACAAAAGAATAGTTGATATCTGTTGAAACAAGTTTGCCATTATCATACCAACCATTGAACAAACCGCCTTCACCTGCATATGCTGTAACAGTTGTATAGTCTCCGCTTGTTACCCAAAGCTCTTCATCGGCAATACCGTTACCCTCTGCAACTGTAACTACAGTAAAGTTCTGCAACTCATTTTCTGTGAGAATCTCCGTAGGATTAATTGTTCCGTTTTCTTCGTGTATCAGTGTGTAATTTTCTACTGAAGTATTATTTGAAACAAAAGTTCCCGTCATAGAGACATCGTTTTCAATCTCAACATCAAAGAAATTTGCTCTTACTGTTTCACCAGTGTCAGAATCAATATCGCTAACTGTATAGTCCATCATTCCTTCATCATTACCCGTTAAAACAACTCTGTAATCTCCGTTAGAAGGAAGCCAGAAGGATTTTGAATCTCCATCAACATCCATTACAATTGCGTTTTCGCCTGAAGCAACGGTCTCGTCTATAACATTATTTGTGATTTTGCCTACAAGTTCGTTTGTCGTATTGTCATAAACTTCAATGTCTACGGGACAATTTACAGTATTTTTGTATGCCTCTCTGTACTGTTTGATTTGGCTTCCTGTCATGGAATTCATATATGCGGCATATGTTTCCATTTGGTGTGCTTGTTTGAATTTTCCACCAATTTCAAATTTTGGATCTAAAGATAATTTATACAATTCATCAATCGATACATCTAAATCCGCATCAGGCCATGCAAAATACATTATTATCTCTTTATAGAAAGTTGAGCAAGTCCAAACAATGTTCATGATTTCATCCATATCTTCATCTACAAGATATTTAAGAAGTGTACGCTTAAAGAATTCAAATGGAGATTTATATTCATAACCGTCTGTTATACTTTTCAGACGATAAACGAATTTATCTTCATACAGTCCATTCAACGTGCTGACATTTTCTTCAAAAAGTTTTATTATTTTATACGTTTTTAATTCGCCCATTTTATACGGATCATAATTCTTGCCCGAATAATTTTCAAAAAGAGTTTTCATATTTTTCAAATACGACTTGTAGTTATCGTCATTTTTTTTACTGGGCAAAGTATATGTCGTACCGTATCTTCCAAAGCCCCAAGATTTCAACATTACTTTTGTAACAAAGTCTTCGGGATTTACTATGTTGAATATCTTCTTATAGCTGCTCTGCTGAGTACCGAGAGAAGTAAGAGCAGTATTAGGCGTTGCAAAAGTATATGTATAAATATCATCACCATGTACTGTTGCGGTGCTTACTTTCGATTCATCAATAAGCTTTGCAGCAAGAAGATTCGCGGTTGCCGCACCTCTGCTGTGACCACTGAGAAGAAGTTTCATATTCTCTTTGTTAATATTGTTATCTGTAATAAATTCTTTAAGTCTTGCATAAACATATTCTCTTGCATCAGCAAAGCCGAGATGAACCTTACCTTTTTCGCTTGCATCGGCATAGGGTGCATTTCTGTTTTTCCAATTATCCCTTTCGATTCCGTATGGGTCAAAGTTTGAGTACCACTGATCCTTGTAAGAGCCGATGAATGCTGCAAAAACAAGAGTTTCCGTCTTACCGTTAACTGTTATATTTTTGCTTGCAATGAAATAGTTGACTTCATCTCTGCCTGCGGCCATACAGCAGTCAATAGTATCAAACCCCATTTCCTTGAGATAGGTTTCCATTTTATCTTTATCTTCGCAGTAACCCATCATAACATAGTCAGCACAAAACTGTGCAAGTTCATGATTATACACTTCATTTGATTTTTCAAACCAACTGTTTTTAAATACCACTTCAACTGTTTTATTCTCACCAAAATTAATATTTTTTGATAGTATAGTATTGCTGAAATAAGTAGCTTCAAGCTCAACAATAACCGGATGGTGATCAGACGGATAAGGATAATCCAAAGCGAATTTGCCGTATTTGGCTGAATTAGAATAATCCTCATTATACACCTTATAGCTGTTTATTCCGCCTGCAAAATAATCATTAACAAAAATATGATCGATCACCGAACCGCTGCCGCCTTGATAGCAATTGGAATACGTATTAACATTGCCGCTGTAAACATTTCTTGTGTCGGTATATCCCGCATCAATAAAATTATTGTATGGAACAGAACCCTTCTTTTGATTAAAATCTCCTGTAATTACAACAGGAACATTAGGAAATTTCTTGTCAACGAAATCTATAATTTTTTCGCTTGAGAAGATTGCTGCCTCATTTGAGTTAATTTCATCCTTGCCAGTATGGTTGTGCTCTATATGCGTATTAACATGAAGATATTCAAGTCCGGTTTCTTTATTTTTGAGTAATGCATAAGTACAGACTCTAGGATATTCAGCTTTTGAATGTATTGAATTCTTTTCACCCGATTCCGAAAGCCAGAATGTACCCTCTTTTTCAAGAGTAAACTTGTTTTTATTGTAATAAATAAGTGAAGCTTCACTATTTATTTTTTTACCCTTATTATTCCTTGAACCTCGGTAATCACCAACACCTGCATAATTAGCAGCAAGGATACCGCCGTTAAGGTCTTCATAGTTTTCAAGCATAAACCTCATATCACTTGTAACTTCTTGAAGTCCTATTGAATCAGGCATATTATTGTTAATGCTTTGCACAATATATCTCAATCTGGTTTCATAACTGCAATCATACCCATTTACATCTTCGTTTTCTACATACACATTGTAACTCATTACTTTAATTAAAGAATTAAAAAGAATTTCGGCATTGGATAAACCGTCATTTCTATACAAATCAACGTGTACTGTTTTCCAATCATCCGAAGAACCTAAATAATAAACCTTTTTAAGATTGTCACAATCTCTGAAAGCACAACCGTCTATCTTCTTTATAGAATTTGAAATATGTACATTTTTCAAATTTGTACAACCCTGGAATGTTCCGTATGCAATGGTAGTTACACTTGAAGGAAGAGCAACATCTTCAATATTTTCGCTCCAAGCAAAGGCATATTCTCCGATTTGTGTTACCTTGTCATTGAATTTAACATTCGTTAATTTATCACAGTTTGAAAATGCAGAATCTCCGATGGTTGTGACTCTGTTTCCCAGTTTAACACTATACAGCTCTTTGCAATTTTCGAATGCACTATCACAAATTATTTCTACAGAATCAGGAACTGTAACAGATGTGATAGTGTCATTAGAATTAAAAGCACTTCCGGCAATCAGAACACTCCCGTTTTTTATAGCTACATCACCTGTTGCTTTGTCGCCGCTAAGCAAATAGTTTCCTTTATAAAGCAAACCGTTACTGCTCCAGTTAGAGGAATTGTTATAATAAGCGGTTTTATCAAAAGCAGAACCGCCTATTTCTGTAATTCCTGTAGGTAACGAAAATGAAGACAAAGATGTGCAATTATAAAAAGCTCTGCTTCCAACGCTTTTTATAGTATTAGGTACTGTAATTGTTTTTAATGATGAACATCCATAAAACGCCGAAGCCGGGATTTCGCTTGCATTTTTAGGGATTGAAACTGATGTAAGGCTTGAACAGCCTGAAAATACAGAATAATCCCAGTGATTTACATTAGAAGTGCTGATTGAAGTTAAAGATGAGCAGCCTGAAAATGCAGAATATCCTAAATAGTTAACATTTGATGTGTCAATTGTTTTTAATGAAGAACAATAGCTGAACGCTCCGCCATTAATTTTTTTAACACTTGAAGGTAAAGAAACAGATGTAAGATTGGTGCAATTTTCAAAAGCATAATAGGATATTTCAACAACATTGCTTGAAACCGAAACTGTTTTCAAATTTTTACAACCTGAAAAAGCTCCTCTTTCAACAGAAGTAATGCCGCTGGGAAGGGTATAATTTGTGGTTGCTTTTGCCGGCGGATACGCAACAAGTTTATATCCGTTGATTAATGCACCGTTACTGACTTTCAAATAAGAGTTCGAGCTTGAAACAGAGAAAGATGAGAGCTTAGGACATCCGTCAAAAAGGTAATCTCCAAGCACTGACACTTTTGCTCCAAAAGTTACTTTGCTTAAAGAATCACATCCCATAAAAACGCCATTACCAAGAGATAATACCCCATTGGGAATGGTTATGCTTGTAAGAGCATCACAATTTTCAAAGGCGTAATTTTTAATATACATCAGGCTATCGGGAAGAGAAATATAATTCAATTTAGAGCAACCATAAAATGCACAAGCATTTATAGTAGTCACTCCTGACGGAATTGTAACACGGGTTATTTCACGAAGCCACGCAAATGCGTAGTTATCAATTACTGAAACAGTATATCCGTCAAGTGTTTCAGGAATTGTAACTGCTCCGCTGATGTTGCTGTCAACGTCAACAATTTTTGCATGAACGCTATCAAGGCGCTCATAGGTATAGTACCCCGATGTGTATTGTGTTGCGGCTTCTGCGGTTGGACTTACATAAGGAATAATTGCAAGTGATGACAAGCCAATAATTAATGACAACATCATGCTCAAAAGTCCTTTAGCGAGTCTTTTTACTTTTCTCTTGTTTGATAAGAACTCGACTATCATTGTTTTACCTCCTCGATTTGATTTATATAGTCATTTATTTCATTGGAAAATTCAAAAACAGGTTTATCATCAATTTTTAGTGCAAAAGACGATGCTTTGTTTTTAAGATTCTCCAAATTATCCCTGAGATTAATCAAAACAGTATAGCAATAATCAGCACTTTGCAAATCTCCGATTGAGTTATATTTATCCATTGCCTCAATAAGTTTTATAGCAAAATCCTCATATTCCTCATAACTGTATGGCGCCAATGCAATAGCCTGATTTTTGTATTCAATAAATTTTTCGATATCTCCTTGACTAAACTCATAATTCGCTAAAGCTGAATAAACAATCGGAAGCTTTGTGTTTCTATGCAAAATGTTTTCTGCAATTGCTCTCTGTTTTGCTACATCGTTGCATTCAACCAACATTTGTATTTCTGCAGTTGTATTAAGGGGATATATTTTGAATGCCAACTCATTTTTGCCAATGTATTGAGTGAAATTCGCAATTCCGAAATACACAGTTAACAATATAACCATCGTTCCTGCAACTACAACCTTTTTGAAATTCAAGAAAATATTTTTTGTCTTTCCTTTGTTTGTTTCCAACGCGGCAATTAAAACAAAAAACACAGAAATAAATTGCAAATCAAAATCGAACAATGAATGTCCGCAAATGATTATAATCAACAGTTTGCTGCAAATATCAGTCTTTTTTGAGAAAAGAGATTCTAATATAACCACAACAAACAAAACGGTGGGGATCCAACCAATATCGAGTAGAAACTGCAACAATTCATTGTGAACATATAGCACAGAATACACGCCGGTTTGAAACTCTTGTTGCGAAAAATAGTATCCCATATACCCCAATCCAAACGGATGTTTAAAAATTACAGGCAATGCATCCTTGTAGTAAAGCAATCTTCCAAGAATGGTGCTTGATTTAAGTGATGACGTTAAAAAGCGACCAACAGTATCGTAATTATCTGCAAAATGAGCATAGATAATTGCAGAAATAACGCCCAACACTAAAATTAGCAACAAAGAATATTTAATGAATTTGTTTTTCGCCAGTAAGCATAACAACACAACGGTTAAAATTAAAAACACAAAAACAATTCTGCTGCCGGATTCGAATATACCGAACACAAGCAACGCACTCAAAACTGCAATTATTTTTTTGCTATTATAATATTGAGTAACAATTATCAATCCTGCCAAAAGGAAAATTGCAAAACTATTCGGATATTGGAAAAAACCACTTAATCGTCCGGCGACTGTGAAATATTCTTTTAACTGTGGAATCAAGTGTAACGGAAACGAAAATGCAACCATTATACATCCACTTAAAGGAACTGTTTTAAAAAGTTCTCTTTTTTGCTCCTCATCCAGCTGCATAATAATCAATAGAAGCGGAAAAATCGGAAGAAACTTCCAAAATCCCATAACTGCCATACCGCTATCTACTGCCCAAATACTTGATAACAAGTAAAAAAAGAGAAAAACAACAACTACCAACAGAGCATCGTTTATTCGAACAGTTATTCCCGGTTTCTTCGAGGATAAGTAAAATAGAAAACCAAAAAGAATAACAGAAAAAATACAAGAAACAAAAACATGGAATCCACCAAAGAAAAACGGAGAAATTAAAAAGAAAATTTGCATTGGCAACAAATTTATCTTTTGGGTAGTCAAGTCTGTTTTTTTCTTACTCATTTTTCATGACCTCCGAAAGAAAATGCTGCATAACTTTGTTTGATATTTCAATTGCTTTACTCTGACCAGCTCCCGCTTCCTCAACTATACAAATGATCGCGAGAGGCAAATCATCCCTTTGTGAAAATCCAGCAAAAAGAGAAGTGCTTATTTTGCCTGCAATCTGTGCTGTTCCTGTTTTTCCACACATTTCAAGATTTTCAAATCTGTCATCTCCGTATTTTGATTCAACATTTGCTCGCAAATAATCTTTCATCAAACTTGCGTATTCTTCGTTTATTGAAATAAAGCTATGTTCTTTTCCTTTTATATCACGCATTACAGAACGGCCATTGTTTGCAATAGCACTGACAATTCCAAGATAATGTGCAGGATTAATTAAAGTTGAAGATTGACCAACGCAAGCCCAACCAAGGTCTATGTTTTTGGCTGAGACTGGCTCGAAGTAGCTTTCTTTAAGAGAAACTCCAAAATAATTTTGTGACACATTAAATCCTAATGATTTTGCTGTTTTTGTTATTTTATCAACACCTAAATGTATTGCTAAATTTGCAAAATAGCAATTACACGACTCTCTTAATGCATCAGGTAGAACCATTTCTCCGTGGACACTCAAACAGCTTACAATTCCATCGTCAATGTTACAACTTCCGGTACAATTATAACTAAAAGAATAAGGATTTTCTAAATTCTCAACTGCACAAAGAGCTGTTACAATTTTCATTATTGATCCAGGTGTATATGATGAATATAAAAAAGCATTTCGGGGATTATCAAAGTTTTCTATATTAGAGGTGATTTCTCCATCTACTTTTGAAACACAACTCAGAAGTTCTCCGGTTTGATAATTGCAAACAGCGATAACACCGTTATAATCTCCCAAAAAGTTTTGGGATGCTTCATTCACTGTTACACTAATACTTGATGTTAATTTATTACCATAATCTACTTTTTGACACCCGGATAGCAAAACAATAAACATTATCAAAAAGAAAGAAAGGATGTGTTTGAAACGGTTCTTAATTCTACTCACAATAAACTCTCCTGTACCTTACATATAATCCGCACATAATAGGACATTGTTGTCGACCCGAAGAACATACTTTGTATGTTCTTCACATAGGTAAAGATACGTTCTTTTGGGCAACGGTTCATAATTTTTTGAAGTTTTGTGAAAAATAACAATAAAAATCTCACCGTAAAATAAAAAGTGCGCAGCCGAAGCTACGCACGAAAAACGCAGCCTGACTTCTGTTGCGACACAGTTCACCCAAAACAGGATATGACCATCAAGGCATACGTTTTTACCAAAAGTATGCCTGTTCTGGGAAATATTAAACTATGTCGCAAAAATAGTATATCACCTTATTTGTCATTTTTCAATAATTATTGATGGAGAAATATCCTCAATAGCAAACTTTTATTTTCTTCTTTTCTGCCAAACAATATCATATCCCATAACGTCAGCCATTTCGACTGCTTCTGAATATCGCAGAGAGCCTCGACTGAGTTTGCCCGAAAAGTTTGGTACACTGTCACTCCAACCATATTCAAACGAGAGCATATCGACGAGTTCACGCATTGTCATTCCTTCTTTGACTATATAAGATTTGATTTCATTTCGTATATCCATTAAATCACCCCTTTCAGTTTTTATTTATGATGCACTGTTCAATATCGGTGCTGTTCATATTCATTGTTTTGTGTGTTTGTTTGCGGTTTGGTGAATTGTCACGCATTTCCGTGAATTGTGTTCGCTGTTCGGTGTATCACTATTTTGTATTGATTTCCACACAAAACCGTTAATTAATTCGCTGATTTCACATCCTTTCATAAAATAATCGCCGTTCTGCCCGAAGTTCGAGTTCCGACAGGCATTCCTCATATCTCTATGGGCGCTGTGCCGTCAGCCTT
>JAZSCL010000025.1:0-16181 GCA_045602905.1 Acutalibacteraceae bacterium | reverse complement strand
TTTCGCATTTTAATCAATTCAACATAAAAAATTATCCGAGACTCGCTTTTCACGAATCTCGGATTTTTCAGGCTGTTTTCACAGTCCCTTTTTCTTTATCATTTCGCAGCAGGAACGTTGATTTCGATATCGGTCAAGGGGAATGAGCAGCAGGGATGAATGCAGCCGAATTTATAGTCTGCAAGACGGCGGTATTCAAGATGCTTCGGTACATAAACCTTACCCGAAATCAGATGAGAATGGCAGAATCCGCATTCACCGCTTCGGCAGCGTGCGGGCACTGCAAGACCGTTCTTTTCGATTGTCTGCATAACCGAATCGGCAGATGAACCGAAGATAATATATGTTTTATCCTGAATTGTAACGGTGATTTTGATTTTGTCGGGCACGCCTGCAGGATAATCGGGCTGCGATGCGGGGTTATGGAATTCACCGAACATTTCATGGCGGATATACTTTTTGGGAAGTCCGATTTTCTCAAGCTCCTTATCAACAAATTCATACATCTGCTGAGGTCCGCAGAGGAATACCGAATAGGGTTCGTTTTCGGGAGCATATTTCTGAATAAGTTCGGCGGTAATGAAGCCTTTTTCAAGACCCTTCACGCCTCTCTTGACCTTTTCGCTCAGAACATGAACAACCTTGATTTTATCGCACTTCTTTTCGAGTTCTTCAAGCTCTTCACGGAAAAGAATATTGTCATAGTTGCGGCTTCCGTAAAGAAGCGTCATTTCAAAATCCTCGTCGCCGTCTGCAATTGCGTTTGCCATTGAAAGGAAGGGTGTGATACCGCTTCCGCCCGCAAGGCAGATAACCTTCTGCGCATCACGCAGAGGCTGATACTCGAAGTTGCCCGAGGGTGCTGAAACTTCAACCCCTGCACCTTCAGTCCATGTGTCAAATATATAGCGTGACATAAGTCCGCCTTCAACAAGCTTGATGGTCAAAACATACTTGCCTTCAAGCGATTCCTTGGGTGATGACGAAATCGAATATGCTCTTGTTACGGGCATACCTTCAATTGTTTCGAATACCGTGAGATATTTACCTGCACCGAAATATGCAAGAGCGGCCGTTCCTCTTTCGGGATCGGGAACAAGAGTGAAGCTTCTGCAATCGGGTGCAATTTCCTTTACTTCCGCAACCTTAAGATACTGGCGCTTGGGATGAAGAGCCTTTGCGAGTGCCATGGCATTATCGGAAATCTGAGGAAGGGATGCGGTTGCAGACTCAAATGTTTCCTGTCTGTTCGTAAGCAAAGGAATGAATTTTTTAACTGTAAGATTTTTTAAATTGCTTGCCATCTTATTTGCCCTCCTTTATCTTCTTGACAACAATTCCGCCTGCTTTTTCGCCTGTGTAATAAGCACAGCCGTAGCCGTCGCCACGCTCCTGCGATGCTCCGCAGAAGAAGAAATTGCTGAAAGGCTGATCCTTCATATACTGAACCGTTCTGGGAATCATGCTGTCCCATTTTTCAAGCATATAGCCGTAGGGAGTTCCCTGAGGAGTGTTAAGATAACGGGCGAATGTGGGAGGAAGAGCGATTTCAATTTCCTCGATATAAGGAGTTATGGAGATATTGAGAGCCTTTTCGCAGGTTTCAATCATATCCTTTGCAACCTTGGTTTTAAATTTCTTATAATCCTGAGGTCTGATATCCTTCATTACATCGCCAAAGGTCATCGTTGTGAGGAACAACTGGCAAGTTCCTTCGGGAGTACAGTCGGGAATAATTTCGTTTAGACAGTTGATAATGCAGAAACCGCTGAAAAAGTTCTGAACCGCTTCATACTGTTTATCGGAATCCGAATCCGGAGCAATAAAGATTGAATAATCCTTAATTCCGAGCTGTTCTTGAGTTACATTCATACCGAGATAAACCGTTGTAAGAGCACAGGCAATCTTTCTTGAATTGAGCATCTTGAGCTGCTTTTCGGGAATATCCTTTTTATCAAACAAATCCGCCCATACCGAGTTGGGTGATGAATTACAGATAAAGTATTTGCCGTAAACCTCTTTTTCCCCGTTAATAACAACGCCGGCAGGCTTACCGTCTTTCATGATAACCTTCGTTACCTCGGAGTTATACCAGATATCGCCGCCGTTATCACGGATAGCTTTATCAATGGCAAGGCTCATCTCGTGGCTGCGAAGTTTCGGAATTCCCGTGCCCCTTTTAACATAGCCGTGAAGAACGCACATATAATAAAGGAAGTCAAATTTTGATGCAGGCGAACCCATATAACACCAATAGGTATTGAAAATATCCTGTGCCTTCTTGGGCATTCCGAGAGCATCAAGACCTTCTTTAACCGTATGAGAAACCATTCTCATGATATCGGGAATATCCTTGAGAGAACCGGGAAGTTTCGAAAGGTCATCAAGGCTGTCAAAGGCCTTGAACAAACGCACCGACAAATCAAATGCAGCCATACAGCTGTCATATGAACCGGGAACAAGCTCATCGAGCTTTCTTGCAAACGGCTGGAATCCTACGGGCATACGGGCATCAACGGATACAAGAACACCGTCTTCGTTAACGAAAGCATCCTTTTCCCCCGCCTTTGCAGGAACAACAAGGCGGAAGGTTGAATTATGCTTACACCATTCAACCTCTGCTTCAAGACGGTTGAAGGTCTGCTCGACATCTCCCGGTTCTTCGGGAGTACCGATGCCTGAAAGCTCATGGAGTGAAGGCTCAAACTCAAATCTGCCTCTTACAAATGAAGATGCCGAGCCTCCGGGTATATTGTGTCTTTCCAGGAGAAGAGTGGAAAGTCCCTCTTTAGCGCAGGTTGCGGCAGCGGCAAGACCGCCGTTACCTGCACCGATTACAATTACATCATATTTTTTCATCATTCAACCTCCGTCTGAATGCTATTTTTAGCCGATTGGTGTTTTTTCTTCTCACGCACGCTCATGAATACCGATGCGGCAATCGCAAAGAGAAGTGCGGGAAGTGCATAGAGATATGAAAACGGATTCGTTAAATCGCCCTTAACTCCGACAAGAGTCCAGAGCATATTAAGAACAAGCAATCCGATATTTGATGCGATAAAATATTTACCGAACGGAATTTTCATTGCACCGAAAATAAGACTGCTCAAATCAGAGGGCATCAGTCCGCCTGCTTTAAAAATAAAAACAACCGCAAATGAGTTTGCATCCGTAAAGCTGTCAAGCTTCTGAATCGCTTTGAATTTGCCTTTAAGAGCGTCAACCATTTCCGAACCCGTAAATCTTCCGAGAAAATACGGAAGAATAAGACTGCAGGCGGTTGCAATGCAGTTAACAAGCACGGCAGTACCGAAATCCTTGAAAAATATTCCCGAGAGAACAAAGAGAACTGCGGGAGGAAAAACAAGTGCAAAGGATTTAACAATGCTGAATCCGATAATAATGAGCGCTGCCGTCAGCAGTTCACCCGGAAGATACTGAATAAGAGCATCAACATTTTTAACCGAAATGTTGTTTTTCTTAAGGAAAACAAGACAAACAACAAGCATCGCAAGCATAAAAACAAAGGACACTATCTGAAGAATCTTGATAAGTTTTCCGTATTTTGAAGTGTTCTTTTTATTATTTTTCATTTAGTTTTCCTCGTCAATCGCCGAGCAGACCGTAATATCTGCCCATCCAGTAAGGAAGAAGGTAGATATAGGGCTGTTCTGCTCTCATACCGTTTGCACCTGCAGTGCCGGGAAGAGTTGCAGTGCGGTTAACGATTTTGCTGTTGATATCAACAAATCTTTCGGCACCCGAATCACATACAAACTGATTTCCGTCATAGTGAACAAGCACTCTTGCCGAATATTCAACAGGATATTTGAGCTGGGGCGGAATACCCATTGATTCCTGCTCCGTATCCCAGACGATATCCTTTCTGTGGCTGTTATAAACCGGCCATCTAACGGTATCAAGATTCATTTCGGAAAGTGACTTTGCTGCATTCTCAATGTCACAGTAATTGTTGGTAAGTGCACCGTAAACAATGTTGAAGAAGGGTGAACGCTCAACTCTTTCGTATTCCCAGTGGTGAGTAAGACCCATTTTGAAAATTTCGTTGTGAGCTTCGTTTTCTGTGTAAACAATAAGAGGATAAATGTTCACAAAGTCAAGCTGGTCATCGATATGAGCAACATGGCCGTCTTCAACCTTATACTGCATACAGTTCATTGCGTAGTGATGCTTCCTGATGAGCATATCGAAAACTTCGTTATACTTTTCTTCACCGGTAACGTGATATGTTGTTTTAAGGAATGAAAGAATTTCAAGGGAATTTGTTCCTCTTTCGTAATACCATCTGTCATCATTGTTGAGGAGGTCAGGCTCCCAGTTTGCCCATGTGGTGGGTACACCGTCAATGTCGGTAAGATGGAAGTTATTTTCGATTATATGGTCGGTAATTGTTTTGACAACCTGAGCGATTCTCTTTTTCTCTTTCTTATCGGCAACGAGGTCATAATAAATTCCGTATGCAAAGTAATGACCCGTCATTTCGTCGCTTGAAGTTTCGCCGAGCCATTCACAGTCGGGATTATCTTCACAGATATGCCACTCTTCTCTGTTGCCGGTCATGAAGTTTTCTTCATGTGAATATCTTGTTGCTCTTGCGGTAAATCCTTTTCTGCCTGTTATCTCCGTAAGCTTAATCATCGCTTCAACAGCTCTTTTGGCGTTTGCCTTTGCTTCGGCATCACCTGTTACCGCATAACGGTAACACTGCGAAGCACAGTAAAGACCCGTAAAAAGACCGTCATTATCCGAATTGGGAAGCCAGCCTGAATCCATATCACCGTATTTACGAAGCTTTCTTGAAACCTGATAGCCTTCATTTCTTGTGAAATATTTGACAGCAAGCTCATCGTAATGCTTTGCTTTTTCTTCGAGAGTCATATACTTTGATGTGATAAGACTGATACCCTCGGGAGTTACGGCGGCAATTGCGCCGTTATCGGAAACGGCAAGCTTTGTTACCGTGGGATGCATAAGCCAAACGCCGTATGAGAAATATGAGATCCTGCCTTCAATAAGAGTAATTATGCCTGTGTTTGTTGCAAAATACTTTTTGCCGTCAGGAGTGAACACCATATCGTTGAATGAACCGTCTGGCACGGAATAGAAATCGTTACCGTTAAACCAATAGTTTTTGCCGTCATAGATATTGAGACCCTCATCCGAGCCTACCCAGAGATGACCGAGAGCATCAACGGCGGCACACCTGATCTTCTTGCTGAGAACGCCTGACATTTCGGGTGTTATCTCTGCCCAATGGCGGCGTTTTCCCTTCATTGAAAGAAGACCTTCTTCCGTGCAACCGATATAAACGGTTTCGCCGTATCTGAATTTGTTATCATAAGCGGCAAGACAAACCGTTTCTTCGGGGACATCAACAATGTGCTTATATTCACCGTTTTCCTCAAGATAAAGAGCTGTTTCGGTAATAAGCCAGAGTGACTTATCGAGAGCAACGGACATATCCGTAACGGGCGCATCAAAATCCGCAACTTTCTTTGTTTTTCCCTTTTTGATTTCGGCAAGAGAATTTCCGATTGCGGCATAAAGCTTTCCGTTTACCGAAAAGAGCTTTGATGCACTTACAGAAATCTTTTTGGTTTTGCCTTCTGAATATTCAACAATGCAGTCCGGTTGTGCTATATAAAGAACATCGCCGTCAAACGCAACGGAAAGAACGTTTTCAACATCAATTCCGTTATCTGCGGTAATAAATATTTTGTCGTACTGTTTGAATTCTCCGAAATTCAGTGTCGGTTTTTTCATAGTCACTCTCCATTCAAAGATATTATAAACAGTGTAACACATATTTTCCTTTTTGTCGACACCTTATTTCCTTGACTTTTAATTTTTATTAATGTAAAATTTCAGATATGTTACATATAATCTATGGAGAAGAAAATGAAAAAAGAAAAAGAACAAAAACAAAAGGCTCATATTTTCAGGAATACAGCCTTTATGCTTAAGTGTGCGTGGAAAAGCGCTCCGCTGTCACTTCTGATAGTTTATTTTGCCTACATTGCCGAAAATGTTTATTATTCGGTCGTGCTCAACGTTATGTTTCTTCAGACCGCACTTTCAATCATAGAAGGCAACGGCACTTTCAGGGATTTCGCAATCAGAATGTGCATTATCGTTTTCGGAAAAAATTTCGTTGACCTTATTGCATACATAGATATGTATACCGTCAGAACAAAATTTGAAATCAAATGTGAAAGCTACATAAACAGCCTCATCTTCAAAAAAGCTCAGGAGGTTGAGCTGGGCTGCTATGAAAACCCTGATTTCTTTGACAACTATAACCGTGCAACATGGGTTGTTGAAAAAGGCGGATTCAAAAGAATTATCGAAGGCTCTGCATGGACAATCGGCTCTGCTGTGAGCATTGTTTTTCTTATTGCATATCTCATTTCCATTGACCCTTTTCTGCTTTTTTTCATTATTTGTCCGGTTATCGTTATTATTCTGAGAATCAAGAGAAACAACATCGAACTTGAGCTTGAAAAAGAAAAAACTCCCTATGAAAGACAGAAAGATTACACCAAAAGAACAATCCTTTTAAAGGATTTTGCGAAAGAAATAAAAACAACGGGTATCTTTGAGGTTATCAAAACAAGATTCAAGGCTGCTGTTGACAAAAACATTGAACTGGTCGAAAAATATGGCAAAAAGCTTGCTTTCATCGGTGTTTTTGCCGATTTTCTCGGAGAAATCATTCCTGTCTGCGGCGGCTTCGGCTACGGATGTTACAGACTGATTGTTCTTCAGAATCTTGAAATTGCAAATTTTTCGGTTCTTATTTCCGCAATCACAACAACAAGAAACAAGCTCAATCAGCTTGCAAGGTATTTCGCTATGCAGCAAAAGCATTGCCTCTGGGTTGAAAATCTCCGTGATTTTCTCAATTATGAAACAAAGATTAAAAGCGGTGAGATCATTCCCGGTGAATTTGAAAGCCTTGAATTCAGAAACGTTTCATTCTGTTATGAGGGCAATGACAAAAACACTCTGAACAATGTTTCGTTTAAAATCAGCAAAGGCGAAACTTTTGCAGTTGTAGGTCATAACGGTGCAGGCAAAACCACTCTTTCAAAGCTGATAATGCGTCTTTATGATGTTACGGAGGGCGAAATTCTTTATAATGGAATAAACATAAAGGAATACGATCTTCTTAAATACAGAGATAAATTCGCAAGTGTTTTTCAGGATTACAGAATCTTCGCAATGACCGTTGCGGAAAATGTTCTTATTGAAGAAGTTGACGAAAACAACATTTCCCGTGTTTCAAAAGCTCTCCGACAAAGCGGAGTTTATGATAAAATCAACACACTTGACGATAAAGAAAACACTCTGCTGACCAAAGAATTCGATGATTCGGGCGCTCTTCTTTCGGGCGGTGAGTCCCAGAAGGTTACCATTGCAAGAATGTTTGCAAAAAACTTTGATATCGCCATTCTCGATGAGCCGTCATCGGCACTTGACCCTATTGCAGAAAGCAAAATGTATGATGCTCTTATGGAAGGAACAAAAGGCAAAACCGTTTTCTATATTTCGCACCGTCTTTCAAGCGCAACCCGTTCCGACAGAATTCTTGTTTTTTCAAAAGGCAGACTGACGGAATCGGGCACTCACGATGAGCTTATGGCTTTGGGCGGAGAATACAGCGAAATGTTCACGCTTCAGGCATCGGGCTACAAAGAGGAGGTGCAGGAGCATGAATAAAAACAAAAAAGAAAGCACAAGCACTTTCAGAAACAATCTTTACATGATAGGCTTTATCGCCAAAAACGCTCCGGGACTTCTGTTTTTCTATGTTTTCCTTGATGTACTGTCCAATGTTCCCTGGATACTCTCCAATGTTGTTCTGCTGAAATACATCATCGATGTTGTTACATCGGGAACGGGGCTTTACAGAGTTGCTGTCGCCTGCGGTATTTTTGCGGTCATAGTTATCGTCGGCACCATTGCAGGCACGGTTTTCTATGAAATCTATCTTCCGATTCAAAAAGAAAAGCTCAACTATAAGCTTTATTCTCAAATCTATGAAAAGGCAGCAAAAATGGATTTTGAAGCCTACGACAATCCCGCATACTACAATGACCTTGTTCTTGCTATGAATTCCATGAGCGAAAGAGTTGAAAGAGTTCTTTCAGACACTCAGGATATCGCAAGACTTATGACATCCATTATTTCCATAACGGCTGTTATTGCAACCATTGACCCTCTCTGCCTCGTTTTCATTTTCCTTTGCGTAGGAATAATGATACCCATAGGCAGACTCATAGCAAAAATCAATGTCAAGCGTACAGAAGCTATGACTCCTCTTGACAGAAAGAATCTCTATTTCAGCCGTGTTTTCTATCTTCAGGATTATGCAAAGGAACTAAGGCTCAATCCCGCAGGAGAAATGGTTGAACGCAGATACAACAGAAACGTCAGAGACAGACTGAAAACAATTTCGCCTTTCTTAAGAAAGCAGTGGCAGCTTTATTTCTGCCAGGAAGCATTGCCCATGACCTTGCTTGTTTATCTCGGCATCGCTCTTTATATGGGATATAAGGCAATAGTCACAAAAGAGGTTTCCCTCGGCGATTTTGCAGCAACCTTCAACGGTGCAAACTCGGTAAGCCGATGCGTGTTCGACCTTACAAGCTGGTTTGCAATCAGTCTTCGCGAAAACGCACTCTACATTGAAAAATTCAGAAAATTCATGAGTGCAAAAGAAAAAATCGTTGGCGGTGAGGTTAAAACCGTTTTTGATAAACCTCCCGTAATAAAACTTAAAGACGTATCATTCACATATCCCGGCAACGAATCCCCCACCCTCAAGAACATCAATCTCGAAATCAAGCCTTATCAAAAAATTGCTCTTGTAGGTTATAACGGTGCAGGTAAAACAACACTGACAAACCTCCTTCTCCGACTCTATGACGTTACAGAAGGCGAAATCACCATTGACGGCATAAACATAAAAGATTGGGATATCCCCTCTTATCACAGCAACTTTGCCGCAGTATTCCAGGATTTTTCGCTCTTCGGCGCAACGGTAGGCGAAAATGTTGCGATGAATTCAAAGCCCGACAGCAAAAGAGTTCTTGCCGCACTCAAAGAAAGCAACTTCAATAAAGAGCTGAAAAAAGGCACGGATACCATTCTTCTGCGTGAATTTGATGACAGCGGTCTTTCTCTTTCGGGCGGCGAAGGTCAGAAGGTTGCGGTTGCAAGAGCATTCTATAAAAAATGCCCGTTTGCAATACTCGATGAGCCGAGTGCAAACCTTGATCCCGTTTCCGAATATGCACTCAACGACGCAATGTCAAGAGCCGCTGAGGATAAAACGGTTATCTTCATTTCACACAGACTTTCAACAACCGTTATGGCGGATGTTATTTACATGCTTGAAAACGGCGAAATAATTGAAAGCGGAACTCACGATGAACTGATGGCTCTTGGCGGAAAATACGCATATATGTTTAATCTTCAGGCTGAAAAATATCAGGAGCAGGACACTATCAGATAAAGGTGACAAATTATGGATTGCAGCAGTTTTTCAAAACATATCGGTATAAACAACGTTGAAATTCTTGACCCCTTCTGGTCAAAAGAAATTGAGCTGATAAAAAGCGAGGTTATCCCCTATCAGTATGAGGCACTGCATGACAGAATAGAGGGTGCCGAAAAAAGCTATGCAATCGAAAATTTTGTTAAAGCAGGCAGGATTGCAGAAAAAATCAGAAACGGCGAAAGCGTACCCGTATACCCTGCAGACAAGTGGCATTATCATGACGGAAACTCTCATCCCGAAGCTTTTCACGGCTGGGTATTTCAGGACAGTGATGTATATAAATGGCTTGAAGCCGTCGGAAATGTTCTGGTTTATAAGCATGATGAAAATCTTAAAAAGAAAGCGGATGATATAATAAATCTTGTCTGCTCCGCACAGCTTGAAAACGGCTATCTTGACACTCTTTATATCATCAACAACCGTGATGAAATTTTCACGAATCTCAAAGATTATCACGAGCTTTACTGTTTCGGCCATCTTGCGGAAGCGGCAGTCACCTATTATAAATCAACAGGTAACGGAAAACTGCTCAATGCCGCCTGCAGATTTGCAGATCTTATCTGCGACACCTTCGGCAAAGACAAAATAAAAGGCTACGGCGGTCATGAAATAGCCGAAATGGCACTTGTTAAGCTTTACGATGTTACGGATAACAAAAGATATCTTGAAGCAGCGGAATTCTTCATTGACGAGCGCGGAAAGAAACCTTATTACTATGATACCGTGCTCGGCAAAGAAACGGTTAACGATAACTACCACTATAATCAGGCACACTGCCAGCCGAAGCATCAGCACGAAGCCGTCGGTCACGCAGTAAGAGGTGTATACCTTTACAGCGGAATGGCGGATATCGCAAAGCGTTGCAATGATGATGAGCTTTATGCCGCTTGCAGAAACCTTATTGATAATATCATCAACAAAAAAATGTATATCACGGGCGGAATCGGTTCAACGGTTGACGGCGAGGCGTTCTCATTCAACTACGATTTGCCCAATGACCTTGCATACAGTGAAACCTGTGCATCAATCGGTCTTGTTTTCTTTGCACGCAGAATGCTGGAAATTGCGCCCGATGCACAGATTGCGGATACAATTGAGCGTGCACTGTATAACACCGTTTTATCGGGCATGGCACAAGACGGGAAAAGCTTTTTCTATGCAAATCCTCTTGAGGTTTTGCCCGAAGCATCGCATAAGGATTCACGCAAATTCCATGTTAAACCCGTAAGGCAGAAATGGTTTGGCTGTGCGTGCTGTCCGCCCAATCTTGCAAGGCTGATTTCCTCAATCGGAGAATACTGTTACACCGAAAACAACAGTACCGTTTTTGTTCATCAGTATATCGGAAGCAAGGTGAATTCCGGGAAAGCAACGGTTGAGGTTGTTTCATCCTACACAGAAAACGGCAAGGTCGAATTCAGAATAACACCCAAAGAAAAGTTTACTTTTGCAATACGAATTCCTTCTTGGTGCAATAATTACAAATTCTCTTCTCCCTGCGGAATAAGAAACGGTTATGCTTACTTTGAAATTGAAAACGAAACTGTTATCATTGCCGAATTTGAAATCAGAACAAAAATGATAAAATGCTCAAACAAAGTCAGAGCAAATGTTGATAAAATTGCGGTAACGAGAGGTCCGTTTGTTTATTGTGTTGAAGAAGCGGATAACGGAAAGAATCTGCAAATGCTGAAAATCAGCCAAAAACCCGAGTTCGGGCTTGACGGCGATACTATTCTTGCAAACGGTTTCAGAGAAAAGGAAATCAACTCTCTTTACAGCGAATGGAACGAAACAGAAACCGAAAAAGTTAGAATCAGGTTCATTCCGTATTACAAATGGGGCAACAGAGGCGAAAATGAGATGAGCGTTTACATCAGAATATAAATTAAGAGGGTGCAATTACACCCTCTTTTTTATGCACTTTTAAGTATTTTAACAACTCCCGTTGCACCGTCAACTCGGACAATATCGCCTGTTTTCACCGTTGACATAAGATTATCTATACCCACAACGGCAGGAATACCCAATTCTCTTGAAATAATAGCGGTGTGCGAAAGCAGAGAGCCTTTTTCACTCACTACACCCTTTGCCTCGGCAAGAAGGAATACCCAGCCGGGATCGGTCATTTTTGTTATGAGAATTTTATCTTTGACGCTTTCTGCTTTTTTGACATCCGTTACAACATATGCTTCGCCCTCAACAACACCGTTGGAGCAAGGCACGCCCACCATTTCATCCTTTCCGCAATGCACCGAAGTCATATTGATATTGCGGTGATTTTTGTCAAACGCCTTATCGCTGAAAACAATTCTCGAATATGCGGGAAGCAATGCAAACATCTCATATTTTTTCTTGCGGTTAAGCACGGTTTCTTTCATATCGCACGCAGTATCGACAAGCGAATAAACCTCATCAAGAGTAAGATAGAATACATCTCTTTTTTCTTCGATATAACCTTCATCTGCGTAAATTCTGCCGAGACGAAGAACAGCTTCTCTTACCATGCCGAAAATACGGCTTCTGTTCAGACGCTGAATTTCTCTGTTTCCTATGCCGAGCATACATCTTTTGCTGAGAAACTTTGTTATTGGGTCATGCTTGATATCAAATGCTTTATCCTGCTTTTGTTCACCCAGAAGAGGCAAAAGCTTTTCTTTGTCATCGGCAAATTCGCTTATTTTCTTATGGAATAATTCCGGATTTGTTCTGAATGTTTCGGTTTCAAGTTTCAGTTCTTCAAGGCATCTGTCACCGTAAACATCAATATATTCCGCTGTTCTTCTGCGGTATTCTTCGGGCGTCATGCTGTCCTTTTCAAGCGCTATGCTTATCATTTCCTTAACCGGCTTCATGCTTTCGATGTTTGAAATACCTGATATATACGAATTTGCGATTTCCTCATGATTTTTGTATTTGTTTTTTAGATGAGCCTTAAGAAGTCCCGTAAAAATGAATGCGTATGTATCATTGAGAAGAGTGATACCCCAGCACGATAAAAGCTGATTCTGAATTTTATCAAAAAGTTCAAGAATCTCTTTTGCGGACATATCCTCTCTGAATCTGCGGTAAACATAATTTTTGATTTCAACAAAACGTTCATTGAGCTTTTTCATGTTTTTCGGTGTGTTTATAAGCTCGTATGCAGTGTTGAAATATACGGATGCCTTAACAATAGGATTGATTTTGTTTTCACTCTCATCATATTCTTTGTATTTAACGCCGACAAGCTCCTGCCAGACCCCGATTATCTTTTTGCTGAAGGGCAGAAACTTGATTGCTGAATACCAGCTGTTGAGGTTATAGTAAAGTCTGCCGTTTGATGTGCCGACGGTATTTTCAAGAATATGATACTGCTTTCTGAGCTCCTTTTCATTTTTGAGAAGTCTTCTGCCCGCATCCTTGAAAACTCCCGCAAAAACCATTTCAACAAAAGAAACGGTAAGCGGTGTGCTGAGCCCGGGATAGCTTTCAACAATGTTGCTGTTATCGAAAAGAACCGGATTTTCATCCGAAACAGTTGTGATGGGTCTTGCCTGAAGAATAAAAAGCTTATCATCTTCTATTGCAAATTCGATATCGGCATATTTGCAGATGCATTCCGTAATCTTCTTAGAGATTTCTATAATTTCATGAACTTTTTCATCACTGAGAAGGTTTTCCTTTCCGTCGTAATAATAGATATTATCGGTCAGAGAATAGTAATATGAAGTGGTGTCGATTCTGTCAGAAACAACATTTTCACCGAGACCTCTGCCTGCAACTATAACGGTTTCGTTAAGAATACCCTGCGGATTTGCGGTGAAAACAATTCCCGAAACATCGGAATTAACCATACGCTGAACAATAACATTCATTTTCAGCATACCGATATCAAGACCGGCCTGCTCCATGTAAATCAGAACATTTTCATTATAGAGAGAGCACACACAATCTGCTATTCTTTCCGCAATATCTTTTCGCTCAACATTCAGGAATGTGTCAAACTGACCTGCAAAGCTGTTTTCGGACGAATCCTCAACACACGAGGATGAGCGTACCGAAAACAGCTCTCCCTTCATGTTGATTTTTCCGCTTGTTATAACCGATAATCTTGCGGCTTCTTTGAGAATTCTGCTTTTTTCGGCAACTGATTTCCCCTCTGCTTCTCTGAGCGCTGATTCAATAATTGCCTTTGACGGAACAAGCTCATCAAATGAGAATGTTTCAAATTCCGGTACAGGTAAGCCTGCTTTTTTCATTGTCTTAAGATTTTCAATCTTGCTTCCGAGTGTCATCAATTCTTTGTCCCCTTTTTGTTTATTTTGATCTTTATTCCCCGTTAAGATTACGATTTAATCTTGATTAAATTATATAAAAACGGTTATTAAAATTCCATATTCATGATCTTAAGAAGTTATTAAGAAATCTTAAGAGTTTATTAATTCGATGTTGATTTGATAAACATATTAATATATAATGAAAATATATTTTTATAGGAGAGTTCATTATGAGAAACAGACAGGTACATCTTGATTTTCACACTAACGGTGCTCTGCCCGTAGGCAAAAAGTTTTCCAAAGAACAGTTTCAGGCTGCACTTAAAGCAGGTCATGTAGATTCAATAACCGTCTTTTCAAAATGTCATCACGGCTGGTCATATCATCCCACAGAGGCTAACGAAATGCATCCCTGCCTTGATTTTGATTTACTCGGTGCACAGCTTGAAGCCTGCAAAGAAATAAATGTTAATGCTCCCGTTTACATTTCTGCGGGATTCGATGAAAAAGACTATATCAGGCATCCTGAATGGCGTTGGGTATGCAGTCCCGATAAAGAAAGACAGAAAGAATACGAAAACGAAGTTCATTTTCACAATCTCTGCTTCAATACGGGTTATCTTGACACACTCTGCAATCAGATTGAAGAGGTTATGATAAAATATAATCCCTGCGGAATTTTTCTTGACATCATCTCACCAAAGGTATGCTACTGCGAAAAATGCCTTTCGGATATGAAAAAACTCGGTCTTGATACTGAAAGCGAAGCAGACCTTTGGAAATTTGCAAAAATAGTTTTTAATAAATATACAGAAGCAACAAATGCCGCTGTCAGAAAGCACAGCGACACCGCAACAATTTTCCACAACAGCGGACACATTTTCAAAGGCGATTATGAATTCATAAATGCAAACACTCATCTTGAGCTTGAAAGTCTGCCTACAGCAGGTTGGGGTTATGACCACTTTCCTCTTTCAACCGCTTATGTACGCACTCTCAAAAGCACCGAATATCTCGGCATGACGGGTAAATTCCACGAGGGCTGGGGCGAATTCGGCGGATACAAGCATCCTAACGCTCTCATTTATGAAACATCGCTCAGCATTGCGAACGGTGCAGGTTGTTCAATCGGCGACCAGATGCATCCTCTGGGTGAAATGAACATGGCAACATATAACCTCATCGGCAAGGCTTACTCACTTGTTGAAGAAAAAGAACCCTGGATTAACGGAGCAGTCAATGCTGCGGATATTGCCGTATTGAGCGATGAATCGGTTACGGGAAACCGTGACACCAAAGCTGATGTGGGCGCGAACAGAATGATGCTCGAAAACGGATATCTTTATAATTTCATCGATACAACCATGGATTTTTCGGAATACAAAATGCTTATTCTTCCTGACATCGCAGGAATACCCGACGAAATGATTGAAAGAATCAAAGCTTATGTCAACAACGGCGGCAAGGTTATCGCAAGCGGTGAATCGTTAATCAAAGACGGCAAATTCATTCTTGATATCGGTGCAAATTTTATCGGCAAAAATGAGTTTTCTCCCACATACTACATCCCCTGCCATGAAACTGTAAACGGCACTACCGAATACATAATGCGTTGCAATTCATACAGATTTGAAGCAGAGGATTGCGAGATTGCCGCATATATGCAGAATCCTTATTTCAACAGAACTCAGGAGCATTTCTGTTCTCATATGCATGCTCCCAACAATCCCGAAGAAACATTCCCCGCCGCAGTTATCAAAGGCAATGTTGCATATATAGGATGGGATATTTTCACGGCTTACGCAAAACTCGGTCATCTCTGCTTTAAAGAACTGTTTACTTACGTTGCAGAAAAGATGATTGGCAGTGAATTGACCGTTCGTGCGGAAATGCCTGACAGAGGCGTTATGACCTATACAAGACAGGAAGAAGAAAAGAGAAGCATTCTTCATCTTCTTTTTGCTCACACAACCGTAAGAGGAACAAAAACAGAGGTTATTGAAGATACAGTTCCTCTTTATAATGTCAGATGCTCGGCAAAATGCGAAAATACACCTTCAAGAATTGCTCTTGTCCCCTCGAACGAAGAACTTTCATTTGAATATAACAACGGAATTGTTGAATTTACCGTTCCCAAGGTTGACATTCACCAGATGATAGCAATCACAGACTAAAAAATAACAGCTCGGAGTTAAATCTGAAATGCACCCCAAATGTTAGACATTGTGATATAATGTTTAACAGGAGGGGTGATTTTTTATGCCTAAAGGAGTACCAAACAAAAGATATACAGGTGAATTCAAGCAAAAAGTTGTAGAAACAATGCATAAGGAAAAGTT
>JAZSCL010000024.1:0-7088 GCA_045602905.1 Acutalibacteraceae bacterium | reverse complement strand
GAAGGTATCATTCTTGAATCAATCCTCGAAGGTTATGCGGAATATTATTCAGCAGAGCTTTCAGAGAAAATCCAGAGAGGGCAAACAGAAAACGCTCTCAAATGCAAAACCAACGGAGGAACACTTCCGCTCGGATATTGTTCCGACAATGAGCAGAATATTGTGATTGACCCGATAACAGCGGCGATACCGATCGAGATTTTCACACGGTATGACAACGGTGAATCAATCAAAGAAATCTGCGATGCACTCAACTCGAGAGGACTCAAAACCCGCAACGGCAAAAAGTTCAAAGTCAACGGAGTAAGTATTATTCTTACAAACAGAAAATATATGGGTGAGTATAAATACCGTGATATTCTCAAGCCTGACGGCATACCTGCAATCATCGACAAAGATATGTTTGAGAGAGTTCAGGAAAGAATGGCAAAAAACAAAAGAGCTCCTGCTCGAAAGAAAGCAGAAGACGAATACTTACTCACAACGAAACTGTTCTGCGGAACCTGCGGCAGAATTATGGCAGGTGAATGCGGGACAAGCGGAACGAAAAAAGTCAAGCATCATTATTACAAATGCAGCGGTGCAAAAAGACATCTCGGTTGCACAAGAAAAGCAATCAAAAAGGATTGGATTGAAAAGGTTGTGGTTCTCCAGACCGTAGCCAGAGTTTTGAAAGATGAGGAAATTGAGAGGATAGCGGATGCGCTTCTGAAAATGCAAGAGCATGAAGATACAACAATTCCCGCAATGCAGGCTCAGCTCAAAGAATGTGAAAAAGCGATAGAAAATATGCTTAATGCGATTCAGTCGGGAATACTGACGGAGTCAACAAAAGGCAGACTTGAACAGCTTGAAGAACAGCAGAAAAATCTGAAAGTTGCAATATTGCAGGCGGAAATAAAACACCCGAAATATTCAAAAGAAAAAATCATAAATTGGATAAGCCGATTCAAAGGCGGCAATCCCAACAACAGAAACTATCAAAGACAGATAATAGACACCTTCGTCAACTCGATATATGTTTATGACGATAAACTGGTGTTTACATACAACTTCAAAGACGGTACCGAAACAATAACTCTGAAAGAAATTGAAGAGGCTTTCGGTTCGGATTTAAACTACTGCGCTCCACCAGGACAAGGAATATACGAATCGTATGTTCCTTGTTTTTTATTTGCAAAAAGAGCTGTTCATCATGAACAGCTCTTTTCTTAAATCAAAGGGTTGAACCGAAATCGGTTACGATTGTCTGACCGGTGATTGCACGGGACTCATCTGATGCAAAGAAGAGGAGCATATTTGCTACATCTTCGGGCATGCAGGGCTGAACTTTAAGATCATTGTGCTTCATCATTTGACCGAAAATGTTCATATCCATGTTTGCGGGATTCATGCCTGCTACCATGGGAGTAACGATTGTTCCGGGGCAGATAGCATTGCAACGGACATTTGTGCCTGCGAAACGCAATGCTGTGTGACGGGTGAGACCGATAACTGCAGCCTTTGATGCCACATAAGCGGCGCCGCCGCAGCCCATTACGCCTGCAACAGAAGCAACGTTAACAATTGAACCGTAGCCTGTTTTTGCCATTTCTGCGCTTACTGCTCGCATCATGCACATTGTACCCTTTGTGTTGATGTCGATAACTTTATTCATATCTTCATCGGTGAAGCTGTCAATAGCCTTGAGACCGTTGTCAAGCACACCTGCGTTGTTAATAAGAATATCTATTTTTCCGTATGCCTCGAGTGTGTCTGTAACAACTCTTTTTGCATCTTCATCCTTTGAAATATCGCTGACAATGGGAAGAACATCTCCGCCTGCTTTGCGGATTTTTTCTGCAACTTCAAGGAGTGGCTCTTCACGGCGTGCCGTGATTATAACCTTTGCACCTTCTGAGGCGAATTTTATAGCTGTTGCTGCACCAACACCTGAATTTCCTCCTGTGATAATTGCGATTTTTCCTTCAAGACGACCCATAATAATAACCTCCGTGTTTTTTATGATATAATCGCGGACATTCCGCTATGATAATGTTACAACATATATATAACTGTGTCAAGACGCAATAAAATCCGTTTATTTGATATTGCACATAATAAAACTGTATGGTAATATATGGTTATAAAGAATAAAGGAGTGTATAATGTGAAGAAAACAGTAAAAATTCTCAGTGCCATTGTTCTTATTGCGGCAATTATCTCGGGTGCAACCTTATCGGTGTTTGCAACTGAAGAAATGCCTATGTCAATCGAATGGAAGGATTTGATGGGTGATGACATCAAATTTTATTACGGTGGTAAACCTTTGGAAGAAGGTTTCAACGAAGTTGATTTTATGGAGGCACCTTTTCCTGATGAGTATGACGATTACAGCATCGAAGAGATACTTTTGCTTGGCCGTGAACTCAGCAACGTCTATTATGAATTTGATGTTGAAAAGTCGGGTTATTACAGAATAACAACCGAAGGCACAGCTTCCTTTGCTTTTTCAAAAAGCTTTGACGGCGAAACCGCAACGGGAACAGCTGATTGTCTCGGATACGGCGATACTGTTGAAAACATAGAAAAAGGAATATATCAAAGCATTTGCTATCTTGAAAAAGGTCTGACTGCCGTTGGCGTAATTTATTATCTTGTAAGCATGGATGATTATGTTAACAAAATAACAATCGAGTATGTAGGTGAAGATGTAACGGGATATACCATTGATGAAACTACACTTGACGATTTTCTTATCGGAATCAATGTATGGGAAGATGCCGGCGGAGAATTCGGACTTTCCACAACCGGTGCGGTAACATTTTCATCGGGTGAAACAATTGAAATGACAGAGCTTTATATACCCGGCACTTGCAGCTCAACACCCAAAGAGGGCAAGAACAAGGCGATAATTGAACTTTTCGGAATTGAAAAAGAAATTGAATTTACAGCATACCGCCTTGAAAATATTATAGATTCCGTTCAGATTCCCGATGTTGAGACTTATTCAACCTGTAAGATTGCTTATGACGGCACAAAGAAATTTGCCGATATACAGGGCGAAGAAATTACTTTTAAATTCACCGACGGAACATATTATTCTGCAACCGTAAACGATAATATGGCATCAGTTATACTTCCAAACGGTATGGTTGTTGATGCTTTTGTCGGCGTTTCATATAACAATGACGGTAAACTCTGCTTTATGGTTTCTGTTCTTGATATGGTTTTTGCCGAATATGAAATAACCGAAAAAGAAAACAGCTTCATCGAAAACGCAGGTGCACTTGCAGAGGACAACTTAATGGCGTTTTACGGCGCAGGTGACAGCTTTGCGGTGGGTATCGTTAATCTTTTTGCACATCCTGATTTTTCGATGACCTGCTTTGGTTTGATTTTTGAAGAATTATCAATGTTATTCGTTAATTTTGCGGCATTTGTAAATTACTACATTTAAAATTATATGGCAGGGAGAGTGTATATTGTGAAAAAAACAGCCCAAAGAACCGTTTCAATGATTTTAGCAATTATGATTTTGGTTTCGGCATCTTTGAATGTTGTTGCGGCGAGTCTGATTTCGGACGAAACAAGAGCAAAATCCCTTGAAATCGCAAACAAAATCGAATCCGAAGGCATTGTTATGCTTAAAAATGAGGATGACGTTCTTCCTCTCAAAGCCGGAAAAGTGAATGTTTTCGGTGCGGCATCGTGTTCGCTTGCTTTTGCGGGTGCTGCCGGCTCGGGTGCGGTGCGCTCGTCGGATGCAGTCGGTTTCTATGACGCACTGACCAATGCGGGTGTTGAATATAATGAAGAATTATATAATCTGTATGCAAACTATACAGGCACTAAGGTTGACAGCGGATTAATCGGATATGTCGGTGATGTTCTGGAACAGTTTTTCGGCGGCGGACAGTCGGAAATGCCTGTAAAAAAGCTCACCGATAAGGTTATGAAAAATGCCGTTGAATATTCTGATACGGCAATTATGGTTATCGGCAGAGTAGGCACGGAAATGAAGGATCTGAGTGTTGAACAGCTTAATCTCAATGATGATGAAAAAGCCATGGTTGATAAGGTTTGTTCCGTGTTCTCAAAGGTAATCGTTGTTTTCAACATATCTAATATAATGGATATGTCATGGATTAATGATTATGACAGCGTGAAAGCTGCTCTTATCATGTGGCTTCCCGGCGAGGCAGCAACAAGCAGTGTTGCAAGAGTGCTTACGGGTGAAGTTAACCCTTCCGGTAAGCTTGCGGATACTGTTTCCTATGACATCGAAGACCATCCTGCATCCGAAAATTTCGGCAACTATATGTATAAGGGCGTTTTCGGAATTCCGAAATATTTTGTTAATTACAGCGAAGGTATTTATGTGGGCTACAGATATTTTGAAACCTTTGCACCCGAAAAGGTTATGTATCCTTTCGGTTACGGACTCTCATATACGGATTTTGAATGGGATGTTCAGTCATTCAAGGCTGATTCCGAAACTGTAACTCTTAAAATCAAGGTAACAAACACAGGCGATACTGCAGGCAAGGATGTTGTTCAGATTTATTTCTCTGCTCCGTATTATGAAGGCGGAATTGAGAAGAGCGCAATCGAGCTTGCCGCATATAAAAAGACAAAAGGGCTTGCTCCCGATAAGAGCGAAATTCTTCAGATTTCATTCAGCGTTGAGGATATGGCATCCTATGATTCTGCTGTTGAGCAGGCATGGGTTCTCGATAAGGGTGAATACAAAATCCATGTTGCACACGATGTAAGAAATATCGAAAAGAGTTATAAATACGAGGTTGAGGAAAAGGTTGTTTACAAAACCGATTCAAATTCAGGCAACGAAGTGAAGAATCTTTTTGAATCGGCAGAGGGAGATTTAACATATTTCTCACGCTCAAATCCCGATGAAACATATCCGACTCCTCCTACGGATTACAAAGCTCCCGTGGAAGTAATCAACAGCGATAAAAGACCGGAGCCCACAAAGGAAGGCGAAAGACCCAAGACGGGAGTGTGTCATGAAGGCGGAACAATAACTCTCAGTGATGTTGCAAAGGATGAGAGCCTTTGGGATGCATTCCTTGACCAGCTTACCGTAACGGAAATGATAGAGCTTATTTCTGACTGCGGCTATGAAACAACGGGCAACAAGAGACTCGGAATTCCCGGAACATCCGATAACGACGGACCATCTTGCGTTAAAGGCTCGGGCGGACTTCTCTACAGCCAGAGCGGACTTGCATTCCCCGTTGCAACGGCTCTTGCCTGCACATGGAACGATGAGCTTGCAGAAGAATTCGGCGAAATAATCGGTGAGGAAGCCGCACAGCTCGGCACTCACGTCTGGTATGCACCCGGATGCAATCTTCACCGCAGTCCACAGGGCGGACGAAACAATGAATATTATTCGGAAGACCCGCTTCTTTCGGGTAAGATGTCAGCCGCAGTTATAAGAGGTGCACAGTCCAAGGGTATTGTTGTAACCGTAAAACACTTTGCGGCAAATGAGCAGGAAACCAACCGCCAGTCCAACGGTCTTTATACATGGGCAAGCGAGCAGTCACTCCGTGAGCTTTATTTTGAACCCTTTGAGATTTCCGTAAAGGAAGGCAGAGCAAAGGGTGTTATGTCCGCATATAACAGAATCGGCACAGAGTGGTGCGGCGGAAGCAAAGCGCTTATCACCAGCCTTTTAAGAGATGAATGGGGATTTGACGGCTTTGTTCTTACCGATGCAAGTATTGACCTTACGGGCGAAGGCTATCTTGACCCCGTGCTTGCGGTTTATGCACGCAACAGCGGTATTCTTACAATGCTTTATGTTGTAACCGCGCCGCAGACCCGTGCATCACTTATGCTTGCATATATCGCAGATCCCATCGGCATGGGCAGAGCAATGCGTCTTTGTGTTTATGATATCTGCCGCATGAAGATGCAGACAAGTGCATTTGAAGTTGAATAATAAAATCAGCCGTGAGAACAAAATGTTTTCACGGCTTTTTTTGCATCAACCCGAGGTTGAATTCTTTCGTTTAAGCGGTTATTGATTTGCTTTTTGCAAACTGATATACTGAATCTGCAAAGAACGTTCTTGATAAAAATCTGAAACGGAGAAACATTATGGAACTTTTAATAGGCGGCAAAATTAAAGAATTAAGAAAAAGCAGGCATATGACCCAGGAACAGCTTGCCGATGCGGTGGGAGTTTCTTTTCAGGCGGTCAGCAAGTGGGAGAATAACATTGCGTTGCCCGATATAACTCTTGTGCCTATGATTGCAAATATTTTCGGAGTATCGATTGATGAACTGTTCGATTATAAAAATGCCGAAATACAGAATGAAATCGAAGCTTACTGTCAGAAATCTTATGAATTTCGTGAAACAGACCCCGAAAAGGGGAGAGCGATACTTGAAGAAGGATTAAAGAAATATCCCGAAAACGATATTTTGCTCAATAACCTGCTTTATTGCATAGATTACAGCAAGAATCCCGACGAAACAATCTCAATTGCATCAAAACTTATTGATAAAACAAAATTATTTGATGTCAAATACGATGCACTTCGGTTTCTGGCATATGCATACAGCGCAAAGGGTGATACTGAAAGTGCGGTTGCGGCACTCGAGCAGGTGCCGGAGATTTATTTTACCAAGCTTTCCGAAATGGCATATATTCTTGAAGGAAAACCGAAATATGATGCCGCTGAAAAACAGAAATGGATTTCTTTTGAGATTCTGCTTCAGATGCTCTGGAAAATTGCCGAGTGCTATGAGGCGGACGGAAAAACAGATATGGCAATAGAAGAAACAAAAAAGGCATTGGCGTTGATTGAGGCGTTTTCATCCGAAGAAAAGATCGGAAGATTCCGTGGATATGTTGAATTCTACGAGAATCAGATAAAAAGAATGCAATAAAACACAGCTTTTGCTTATGAAATAAAAACGGCTTGAGAAGGTATATGAAATGCACCCCAAATGTTAGACATTGTGATATAATGTTTAACAGGAGGGGTGATTTTTTATGCCTAAAGGAGTACCAAACAAAAGATATACAGGTGAATTCAAGCAAAAAGTTGTAGAAACAATGCATAAGGAAAAGT
>JAZSCL010000023.1:0-2627 GCA_045602905.1 Acutalibacteraceae bacterium | reverse complement strand
TACACCCTTTGGTATAATGACCGCATGCAGGGTTCGTATATCGGTAATACAACGGCTTCCCAAGCCGTGAAGGCGGGTTCGATTCCCGTACCCTGCTCCAGAAAAGAACCCACATTTGTCTGCGACAAGTGTGGGTTCTTTTCAACTAAATCCACCCTATCGGGTGGGCGAAATCATCTTTGATGATGAGATCGCCTACGGGGATGAAATCGGCCTTGACGGCGGGTGGGTGGATTTAATTTCATCTGCGAATCAGATTTCATCCGAGTTTACTCGGATTTCATCGCGCTTTGCGCGATTTCATTGAAATATCCGGGGATTTACGATATAATCAGTTAACAAATAAGAATATGTTGCACACATCTTTATTGCAGAGGAAAGGTGATAATAATGAAATTATTATTTATGATCGGTAATGCCGCTGTCGGTAAAATGACTGTTGGGCAGGAACTTATGAAGCTCACAGGATTGAGGTTATTTCACAATCATATGACCATCGAACCCGTAATAGAAATCTTTGGTCAATATAATGGAAAAGCAATTGACAAACTTCGTCAAGTGGTTTTTGAGGAATTTGCGAAATCGGATTGCTATGGAATGATTTTTACATATATGTGGGCTTTCGACCAACAAGCAGATTGGGATTATATTGAATATGTGAAAAGCATTTTTGAACCCTATAATACAGAGTTTTACTATGTGGAACTTGTTGCTCCTCGTGAAATTAGATTAGAACGAAATGCTACCGAAAACCGCCTACAGAACAAAGCATCGAAAAGAGACATTGAAGTATCGAACCAAAGACTTATCAACGATGATACCCAATATCGCCTTGAAAGCTTTGATGGTGAAATTCCGTTTGATAACTATATAAAAATCGACAATTCAAAGCTTCCGCCTGATGTAGTTGCCAAAATGATTCAGGAAAAATTCAATTTATAAAGTGGAAAATACTTTTTCCTTTTGGTTCGATAAATTCAAGTTATCGAACAGAGCGGTTACACTACTTTTGGTTACTTTTACCTCAACTCTGCTCCGTTTGGTTACTCTTTCGCAATAAAATCCGCAATGCTTTGAGGCAATCGAAAAGTGTTGTGGATTTTATTTTTTACATACTATAAAAGCCTCCGCAAGCTTTATATTTGCGGAGGCTTTCGTTATTCCATTTTAGATTTTACATACTCTATAACTTCATCAGTAATAAAATAATCTTCGTGCTTTATATCACTAAAGATTTTAAGCTCCGAATCATCAAAGCAATCTGAAACCTTTTCCTGAAGAGTTGCGTCAAGTGTAGTATCAGCATTTGAGCCTATTACATATACGGGACACTTGACTTCCCTTGCATATTCCGATGCCTGAATATTATTTGAAATAAACACCTTCAGAGGTCCCCAGAAAATCGGTGTCATCTTATTATACAAGTCGGCAACATCTCTGTATCCGGCTGCTAAAACCAGACATTCAGCCTCACGGACGCTTGCAAGGTATGTAGCCATTCCAGCACCGTAGCTATGACCCATAATCACGATTTGTGATTGTGGGTATTCTTTTTTAACCCAGTCATACAGGTCTGTTGCAGTTTGCTGCATTGTTTCAAGATTCATCTTCCCTTTACTGTCCTGAGAGCCGTAATAGTCAGCCGAAACAAACGGACAGTCAAACGCACCCGAATAAGTTGCTACTGAATTATATGCGATATAATTTGAACCGCCAAAGAACAGAATCACCTTATCGCTTGGCTTGTCAAGGTTATAACCATATCCCGTCAGCGTATCATTAAACTCAATAAACTGTGGTTCATAGGATATCTCGGTCATCTTTTTGGCATTTTTATAAAATGAATAGCTGACCTTCTGCATAACTGCATTGCAAAGAAAACCTATTATCAGCACCCACATTAACACGAGCAATATACTTCTGATTATCTCCATTTTCTTTTTCCCTTTTATCATCATTTCACATACAGCTCCATATCGATACACTCCCATGTACCGATTGGCATTTCACAATTACGTCTACCGTATTCCTTGAAGCCCACCGACTCGTAGCAATGCCTTGCACTATCGTTATTTGCAAACACGCCCAAATCAATTCTCTTTACGCCCAGGCGTTCCTTGGCATACTCAATACCGAGCCTTAACATCTTCTTGCCGTTGCCCTGCCCTCTGAGTTCGGGATTAAGGACAATAAACCCAAACCTCACAGACGAACTATCGTCAGTAGGATAGCGGATTATAAAATGACCGATAGGATTTCCTTCGTCATCAACAGCTGTTAGCGGTATAAATCTTTTTGTTTCAATCTGCGGTGCGTAGTGTTCCTCGATGTCATTATCTTGCATCGGGAATTTATTGAATCTGTCGGCTGACCATCTGTAAAACTCGGCTTCACTTCTGAGCCACTTGCCGATTACCGCAGAATCTTCTTTTTTATAATCTCTGAGAATCATATTATCTCTCCGATGTTTATTTTTTAAATTCTTCTCTTTGTTGAAGAACGCTTTTTCTAATGCGATGTATTCCCGTTCAGTGCATACTTCCTTGCACTTTATTTTATACTCATCTGAACGCTTTAGCATATCTGTAATCTTAGTGCAAGGAAACTCATCACACAAATTACACCTG
>JAZSCL010000022.1:0-2113 GCA_045602905.1 Acutalibacteraceae bacterium | reverse complement strand
CATAGTTGCTGATTATTACAGCGGTATGGCTGTAACAATTCCTCTTTTCAAAGAGAATCTCTGCGAGGGCAAGGGAATTGAAGATATAATTGCGGTTTATAAAAATACATATACTTCCGATTTTGTTAAATACACCGAGGAGCTTGGCGCTGACTCAATGTTCTGCGCCGAAAAAATGAGCGGTAATGACGGAATGGAAATTCTTGTTAACGGCAACGAAAACAGAATTCTTCTTATGGCACGCTATGATAATCTCGGCAAGGGTGCGTCGGGTGCCGCAGTTGAATGCATGAATATTCTTATGGGTATCGACCCCGGAACGGGATTGAACCTTTGATTCGGAGAGGAAAATAAAATGAAACAGATTTCAGGCGGCGTATGTGCCGCAAAAGGCTTTACCGCAAGCGGAGTTCACTGCGGAATAAGAAAAAACAGAACAAAAAAAGACCTTGCTCTTATTTTCAGCGAAAAGAAGGCTGCTGCTGCAAGCGTTTATACAACAAACCTTGTTAAGGGTGCTCCCATAACCGTAACAAAAAACAACATTGCCGACGGTTACGCACAGGCGGTTATCTGCAACAGCGGAAACGCAAACACCTGCAATGCAAACGGCATCGAAATCGCTGAAGAAATGTGCTCTCTTATCTCAAAAGAGCTTTGCATCAGCGAAAAGGATGTCATCGTTGCATCAACGGGCGTTATCGGTCAGACTCTTGACATAACACCCATTGCAAACGGTATTCCCGAGCTTGTAAAGGGTCTTAAGGCAGACACAGATGATGCGGCTGAAGCTATCATGACAACAGATACCGTTGAAAAGATAGTTTCCTATTCATTCGAAATCGGCGGCAAGGAATGCAGAATCGGCGGTATCGCAAAGGGTTCGGGTATGATTCATCCCAACATGGCAACCATGCTTGTTTTTGTTACCACCGACTGCGCAATTTCGAGCGAAATGCTTCAGAAGGCACTCAGCGAGGATGTTAAATCCTCATTCAATATGGTAAGCGTTGACGGCGACACATCAACAAACGATATGGTTTCCGTTATGGCAAACGGACTTGCAGGCAACGATGAAATCACGGCAGAGGGTGCGGATTATGATGAATTCTGCAAGGCGCTCAATGCGGTCACAACTCATCTTTGCAGAATGATTGCAGGCGACGGCGAGGGTGCAACAAAGCTGCTCGAATGTATCGTTACGGGTGCAGATAAAAAAGAAACAGCCGTAACCGTTGCAAAATCAGTTATCTGTTCATCACTTTTCAAGGCTGCAATGTTCGGTGCTGATGCAAACTGGGGCAGAGTGCTCTGTGCAATCGGTTACAGCGGTGCTGATGTTGACGTAACAAAGATTGATGTTTCATTCAAATCGGCGGCAGGTCAGGTTGATGTCTGCAAAAACGGCGCAGGTATCGATTTTTCGGAAGAAATCGCAAAGGAAGTTCTTACCGAAAAAGAAATTCAGGTCCTTATCGAGCTCAACAGCGGTAGCTTTGATGCAACCGCATGGGGCTGTGACCTGACATATGATTACGTTAAAATAAACGGTGACTACAGAACCTGATAAGGTAACCGTTAAATAAGGAGAAAAAATGGACATTACAAATGCAATGAGAGGTCAGGTGCTTGTTGAGGCACTTCCCTATATACAGAAATATTCAAACAAAATCGTTGTTATCAAATACGGCGGAAACGCAATGATTAATGAAGAACTCAAAAACGCCGTTATGGGTGATATCGCTCTGCTTTCACTTATAGGAATCAAGGTTGTTCTTGTTCACGGCGGCGGACCCGAAATCACCGTTATGCTCGGCAAGGTAGGCAAGAAATCCGAGTTTGTTGACGGTCTGCGTGTAACAGATAAGGAAACCGCTGATATTGTTCAGATGGTGCTTGCAGGCAAGGTTAACAAGAGCCTTGTTGCCCTTCTCGGCAGACTCGGCTGCAAAGCAATCGGTCTTTGCGGTGCTGACGGTCATCTTATCTGTGCTGAAACCAAGGATGAAAGACTCGGCTTTGTCGGTGAAATAACCGACGTTAATCCCGAACCCATTCTTGATTTGCTTGAAAAGGGCTATGTTCCCGTTGTTTCAACAACAGGCTGCGACAA
>JAZSCL010000021.1:0-6369 GCA_045602905.1 Acutalibacteraceae bacterium | reverse complement strand
ATCATAACCGTAAGCAATATCCGTAAAGGTACGGGTAACATAGCAGGCGTTCCGATTCCCGTCTATGAAGGTGCGGATTTTGCACGGGGAGACTACGATTTGTACGAAACACCTCTGTGGGTTGATATTGCTGCAAATCACATGGAGAAGGCTATGTCTCTTGATCTTGAGGCGGAAGTGTTGGATGAGCAGGTCAGACTTCTTGAGCAGGAGCTTCGTGCAACCTCTCAGAGAGTCAATCTGTTTGAAAAGGTTAAAATCCCCGAAACAGAAGCAAATATTAAAAAAATATCAATTTATATGGCGGATCAACAGGTCAGTGCCGTTGTCCGTTCAAAGATATCAAAACGCAAGATAGCCTCACGCAGTGATGAATCTTCAGAAGCGGAGGTGTATCAGTTATGATTGTACCCATGAAAAAGGTTTCTCTCATAATTATGGGAGACAAGAAAACCGAAACGCTGAAAAAACTCCGCAAACTCGGAATTCTTCACATTGAAATAACGGAGGGATCAGGCAAAAAGCTCGAGGAGCTCAAAGAGCGGATTTCAATGCTTGAAAGTGCGGTTTTCTGTGTTTCCGAAAAGAAAAACAAGAAAACCGAACGCAGAACGGCAAATGTTACGGAATCGGTTTCCGTTGCAAACGAAATAAATTCGCTTGCCGAAGAGAAAAAGAAATGTATTGCAGAGCGCAACGCTCTTGATACGGAGCTTGAGCGGCTTTCGGGTTGGGGTGAAATCGACACCGATATTCTTAACGGTCTGGCGGAAAAGGGATATGAAATATTTCTTTACGAAATGCCGGAAGCAGAGTACGATGCTCTGGGCGAACAGATAAAAACCGTGTGCCTGAGCAAAAGCAAAAACTCTGTTAAATTTATTACAGTCGGTGCGGATAAAGAAACCGAAGATTTGTTGAAGAACAGTCGTTTTGAACTTCCGCAGATGTCTACGGCTGAAATAAAGCAAAAAATCGATGTCCTGAACAACAGAATCAAAGACGCAGACGAAAAAATTTCTTCCTTTGCAGGCTATACGGACAGCATGAAGAATGCAGTGAAATTCTGCGAAAAGGAGATTGAATTTGAGATTTACGCAACGGGAATGGCAAGCGAAACGCTTTCCGATGTTGCGGTTTCATACTTCACGGGTTATGTTGAAGAAGAAAATCTTGACCGTCTGAAAATGACCGCCTCTGAAAATTCGTGGGGTCTGCTTGTTGAAGAACCAACGGAAGAGGATAATGTTCCCACAAAACTGAAAAACAATAAATTTGTAAGCCTTATTTATCCTCTGACCGATTTTCTCGGTACGGTGCCGGGATATTTCGAATATGACATTTCGGGCTGGTTTTTAGGATTTATTCTTATATTCTTCGGAATTATTTTCGGTGACGGCGGTTACGGAATTCTTATCTCTGCCGTTACGGGAATTCTGATAACAAAATCGCTGATATCAAAGAAGAAAGTTTCACCTGCATTCCTTCTTATAGGTTTGTTCGGACTTTCAACAATTCTTTGGGGAACTCTGACCTGCACATGGTTCGGTCTTTCTCCCGAACAGCTTCCCGTGTGGCTTCAGAAACTGTCAATTCCCGTTATATCGAATGTTTATGCCGATAAAATATGGTATCCGTTCTGGACAAACGGCGGTGCGGGTCTCACAACAGCGCAGAATCTTCAGATTTTCTGCTTCACATTGGCGCTTGTTCAGCTCACCGTGGCGCACATCAAGGTAGCGGCAAGAAACAGAAAATCGGTTAAGATTCTCGGTGATATCGGTTCAATAATGCAGCTTATCGGCATCTATTATGTGGTGCTTAGTTTCGTTGTGAATGCTGAGGTTTTCAGCTTCGGACTTATAATAAGCGGTGTTCCCGTAGGAACGGTTGCGCTTGCTCTGGTTATAGCGGGATTTGTTATGAGCTTTGTGTTCTCAAACTACGAAGGGAACATTATCAAATCAATCCTCGAAAGCCTCAAGAATATCGTTTCCGTTCTGCTCGGAGTTGTAAATGTTTTCTCGGATATAGTTTCATATATCCGTCTGTGGGCGGTTGGCCTTGCAGGCGCGGCGATATCCGCAACAGTCAATGAACTTGCAGGTCCGTTGCTCGGCAACTTTATGTTTATGATACTGGCAATTATTCTTCTTGTGTTCGGTCACGGTCTCAACATGATACTGAATGTTTTATCTGTTATTGTTCACGGAATCCGACTCAACACATTGGAATTTTCATCACATCTCGATATGTCCTGGAGCGGACATAAATTCAAACCCTTTGAAGAACAAATTGAAGTTAAAGGAGAGTCATTATGAATTTAGGATTATTAGGTACAGCGTTGGCTATGGGTATTGCCGCAACAGGCTCGGCAATCGGCATCGGAATTGCGGGTCAGGCATCAATCGGCGCATGGAAAAAATGTTATATGAGCAATAAAGCAGCCCCCTTCATTCTTACAGTTTTTGCAGGTGCACCTCTCACACAGACAATCTACGGCTTCCTTCTTATGCAGCAGATGAGCTCATCAACCGCAGACCCTGCATTCCTTTTCGGTCTCGGAATCGCATCGGGCGTTGCAATGGCTGTTTCCGCCGTTGTTCAGGGTAAGGCAGGTGCCGCAGGTGCAGATGCCCTTGCCGAAACAGGCAAAGGTTTTTCGCAGTATATCACCGTTGTCGGTCTCTGTGAAACCGTTGCGCTTTTCGCTCTTGTTTTCAGCATGGTTGCCCTTGGATAAACCGTAAAATCGTATAAATCACCAAAGCCGACGGATTAAAACTCCATCGGCTTTTAATTTTCAAATCCTTCAAATTTAATCAAAAGAATAACATTAATAAACACTGAATGGATTACAACAGGCAAGAGATGTTGGTGTTCAATGACCTGTAGAATAAAATCAATTTTAAGAATTTATGTAACAGGAAGTTTTCCTTGGAGTGAAATATAAGATGTTTTTTGAATAACTACTGTACAAACAATACAAATTGTAATAAAATATAAAAAAGCAGTCTCTTTGTGTAAGGAGGATTTGTAAATGAAAAGGCTTTTATGTCTGTTGTTTTCGGGTATTATTATGCTGCTTTGTTTAACCGGATGTACCGAAAATAACAGTGCAAACAGTTCGGAGTCCGTTGGCAAAACCGACATATCGGATTTTTCAGCTTCAAAAATAGGTTCAGTAGCAGGATCGGTTCAGGCGGCTTTGCTGAAGGATATGCTGCCTGATGCGCAGCATTACGATTTCAACTCCACCTCTGATGCGGCAATGGCACTTTCGCTCGGAAAAGTTGACGCTTTTTCAACGGAGAATTCCGTTTACTGTGCAATGCTGTGGGAGGGAATGAAATTTGAAAGAGTTGAAGAGCCTATTGATGTCAGCGATTACGGCTTTATTTTCACAAAAGATCTCAAGCCCGAACTTCAGAAAGAGGTCAATGAATTCATTTCCGAATATAAAGAAAACGGTCAGATTGACGCGCTTAAGAAAAAGTGGTTTTCTTCAAGTGAGCCTACGGAATTTGCGGATTATGAAAATCTGAACGGAGAAAAAGGTGCTCTGAAAATTGCAATCGAGTCGCGACAAAAGCCTTTTGCTTATATAAAAAACGGCAAATACGCAGGCTTTGATATTGAATTGCTTACGGTATTTGCAGCGGAATATGGCTACAGCCTTGAAATTAAAGATTCATCATTTGACGGCATTCTTTCGGGAGTTCAGAGCGGTATGTACGATATCGGTGCATCGGGTGTATCGATTTCCGAAGAAAGAAAAGAAACTCTGGATTTTTCCGATTGCTATTATACGGATGATATGGTTCTTGTTGTTAACGCAGACGATTTTGCTGTGAAAAGCCTTGATGACTTCAAAAATGCAACTTTGGGCGTTATCGTCGGCTCAATCTATGACGGCTATTCGAGGGAGCTTTTCCCCGATGCAAAGATTGATGCATATCAGTCCTTTCCCGACCTTTTTCAATGCATAAAACAAGGCAAGGTTGACGGTTTCCTTCTCGATACTCCCAACTACAATGCGGCAAGAAGAACGGACAAAGGTCTTTCTTATATTTCAATTCCCGATTACAGCGTTGAAATCGGCTATGCTTTCGGCAAGAACGAAAAGGGAAATGAACTTAAGGCACAGATGGATGAATATCTTGCCGAACTCCGTGCAGACGGTACTCTTGACGCAATCTGGGATGAATGGTGCGGAGAGGTTGAGCCCACTGAAAACATTGATATCCCCGATTTGTCGGCAAACAAAAAAGAGCTTAAAATTGCATTCGATTCATCGAGAAAGCCTTTTGTTTATATGCTCAACAACGAATATGCAGGCTTTGAGGTTGAAATTCTCTATATGTTCTGCGAAAAGTACGGCTATAACCCAAAAATTGAGGATGCTCAGTGGACTGCAGGCGTTGCGGGACTTAAAGAAGGCAAATATGACGTTGTTTCCTGCGGTATTTACATAACCGAAGAACGCAAAGAAAGTGTTAATTTCTGCGAGCCATACATGATAGCCGATATCATTATGGTAACCTATGAAAACAGCGGAGAGGAAACGGGATTCCTCGCCTCAGTCAAAGAGAGCTTTGAGAAAACCTTTATCCGTGAGGACAGATGGAAGCTTGTTGTTGAGGGCGTAGCCGTAACCCTCATAATCAGCTTTTTCTCTGTGCTTGGCGGAACGGTTTTCGGCTTTGCATTCTATATGCTTTCCCGCTCAAAGTATAAATTTATATCAACAGTCACAAAAAAAATCGCAAAGATTTATTCCGTGATTATTTCAGGCACACCCACTCTTGTTGTGCTCATGATTCTTTTCTATATCGTATTCGGTAAGTACGATATAAACGGAATTGCTGTTGCGGTTATCGGATTTGTTATCACATTCGGTTCGTTTGTTTACAGTCAGCTTGATATGACGGTGGAAAACGTTGATAAAGGTCAGACAGAGGCGGCTTATGCCCTCGGTTACAGCAGAAACAAAACATTTTTCAGAATTGTTCTTCCTCAGGCGATGAAGATGTTCATTCCTGCATATACGGGCGAAATTGTGGGTCTTATCAAAGCAACTTCAATCGTAGGCTATATTGCCGTAAATGACCTCACAAGAATGGGCGATATTATCAGAAGCAACACCTATGAAGCATTCTTCCCGCTGATTGCCGTTGCAGTTATTTACTTTGCGATAACATGGGGAGTTGCGGGAATTCTCGGTCTGGTCAACAGAAAGCTTGACCCCAGAAAAAGAAAGAATAAAAACATTCTGAAAGGAGTAGCAAGATGATAAAGATAAGTCATTTAAGAAAAGAATATCCCAACGCTACACCTTTAAAGGATGTCAATGTTGAGATAAACAAAGGTGACGTTATTTCAATTATCGGTCCTTCGGGAACGGGCAAATCAACCCTCATAAGATGCATAAACAGGCTGGAAACTCCGACATCGGGTGAGATTTGGGTCGGTGACAAGTGCATCACCGATAAGAAATGCGATATCAACAAAATAAGGCAGAAAATGGGTATGGTGTTTCAGTCGTTCAACCTTTTCAATCATATGAATGTTATTGAAAACATTATGGCTGCACCCATAGATTTGCTCGGAAAATCAAAGCAGCAGGCATACGATGACGGCATGAAGCTTCTGCGTACCGTTGGACTTGCCGATAAGGCTTTCAACTATCCCGATGAGCTCTCAGGCGGGCAGAAGCAGAGAGTTGCAATCGCAAGAACTCTTGCCATGGAACCCGAAATAATCCTTTTTGACGAGCCTACCTCCGCCCTTGACCCCACAATGGTCGGCGAAGTTCAGGCAGTTATCAAGGACCTTGCAAGAAAAGGGCTTACAATGATGATTGTAACCCACGAGATGCGCTTTGCCAAAGAGGTTGCAAACAGAGTCTTCTATATGGATGATGGCGGAATCTACGAGGATGGAACTCCCGAACAGATATTTGAAAATCCCCGAAAAGAAAAAACCGCACGCTTTATCAAACGCATCAAAGTGTTTGAAAATGAAATCACATCCAAAGATTTTGACTTTATCGGCTTTAACACAAGCCTTGAAGAATTCGGCAGAAGAAGCGGAATTTCACAAAAGGCGATTTACCGCGTGCAGTCGGTGTTTGAGGAGCTTTGCGTGCAGATTATTCTTCCCGAGCTGCCCGATGATTTTGTTCTGAATTTTACGGCTGAATATTCACAGGAGAATGACAGCGTTTGCGTTCAGATAAAATACAGCGGCAAGCCGTTCAATCCCATGGATTCGGATAACATTCTTTCAATCAAGCTTGCTCAAAATGCGGCTGAAAGCATTGAATATTCGCAGTGCGGCAACGAAGAATTCACCAATATGATAATTGCA
>JAZSCL010000020.1:0-13415 GCA_045602905.1 Acutalibacteraceae bacterium | reverse complement strand
ACGAATTCACGGTTTATCTGCGGAGATGCCGCCGAAGCTGCGGAGATTCTGAAAAACGAGGGCATCCGACCCGAGGTTATCATTCTTGACCCGCCCAGAAAGGGATGCAGCCCCGAAATGCTGAAAACTGCGGCGGAAATGGAACCTGACAGAATAGTTTATGTTTCCTGCGACCCCGCAACTCTTGCGAGAGACTGCGGAATATTCGCCGACCTCGGCTATACCGCCGTCAAAGCCACTCCCGTTGATATGTTCCCCGGGACAGGTCACGTCGAGACGGTTGTTCTTTTGTCCCAACGCAGACCGGACACACATATCGACATAAAGCTTGACCTTTCAGAGCTTGATATTACTGCCGCTGAAACCAAAGCAACATATCAGGAAATCAAGGATTATGTGTTTGAACACAGTGGCTTGAAAGTAAGCAGCCTATATATCGCACAGATAAAGCAGAAATGCGGTATCATCGAGCGTGATTGTTATAATAAGCCGAAGTCCGAAGAAGCAAGACAGCCAAAATGCCCGGCAAATAAAGAAAAGGCAATTATAGAAGCTTTAAGGAACTTCGCTATGATAAAATAAATCTGTTATAAAACCTCTGGAAATCTTTTGATTCTCAGAGGTTTTTTGCTCCAGAAATTTAACTTTTGTAACGGTCAAAACGCAAGATTTGGGAGATATCGGTAAAGACTTATATATACATATTCAAGTTAACGACAATGAATTCACCATTTGCAAACCAACTGCTGACCCCAAATATAAATTTTTAAAGGGTGATGAAATATATTGCTCTGCAACGAAAGAAAAAATTTTTTGATAGCAATACTTAACAAAGAATAGAAATTTAATAAATATCCATAAAACGCAAAATGCATCTTATGGATATTTGTGATATAGGTTTGCTCTATTAATTATTGTTTCCTCCAAACAACTTTGAGTGTTGTTTGCACCGCAAATATATTGTTGTGTCAGTAAGTGCGATATAGAAAAAATCTGCTTTGAGGTAAAGTGTTTTCGTGATGGATAAAAGATCGAAACTGTTTGTTAATGTAAATGTTTAATATGAAATATCTATAAACAAATCGATAGTCATACATACGGCTTTCTTAATCAGTATATATGACTATCAATAAAGGAAAATCAAATTGTAATAGATATTAATATTTTAATTTTGAAACAAACAAAAAAATAATCAAATAATTATTTCTACTATTTTTTTATCATTCTGTACAAAACGATTTGAACAATCACTCCAAAAATTTTTAGAATCATTTAAACAAGAAATAAAAATTTCTCTTTCTTTAGGATAAGATTCTAAAACTGATTTAAAATTTAGAAACTCTATAATTATAAAATTTTCATCTATCCAACTTAAATCAGTTAGCCAATCATACAGAGAATCCCAATTGTCATAAATATGCGGGGTTTTTAGTTTAGTTTCAAATTGCCTAAAAACACTATTTTTAGATAACATGCATTCTCCATCAAAAACTATGTGCTTTACATTGTTTATAAAATCACCTCATTTTATTTTTGTAAATGTTAAATAATGATCATTGGTATAATAAATTGAGCCATCGCTTCCTCGAACAAATCGTTCTGCATCTCGAGAAACACCTGGTAATTTATTGTTAACGTCAAACTCTTGATAAGTAATTGTAGATCCATTTGTATCGGTAGTAGGCAAACTTCCTCCACGATTTCCCCATGCAGCACCGTTTTTTGTTCCTGGAGTTTGTCCCTCAACATTAGTTCCCCAATTTGCATCCTCATGTTTTTTGTATGATTCTTGTACATTTTGAGGTAGTTTCCCCAAATTGTTTTCAGTTGATATATCTTGATAAAAATTAGGATTAGATAAACCAGAAACTATAGAAACTCCGTCTACTGTTTTTAAAATATCTTCTGTTGTTGTATAATACTGCTCTGCCTTCTCGCCAAACAAAGCATCATAAACAGTATCCTTAATGGGATTGACATCGGATAAACCCTCTGTTACATCACTTGCTCCAAAAATACCTGATAATATACCTGCGCCCTGCAATCCAGTCTTTATTGTTGTATCTATTATTGGTAACGATGCACCTGAAGTTAATGTTGAGCCTATTACAGGAGCGGCATAAGGCGCTAACATAAAGCCACTTACTCCTAAACCTATTAACTCAACACCACCAGAAATTAACTCTACGGTAGTCAAGTTCTCATACTTTTCGCAAAGTTCTTTTTCTTTTTTTACTGCCTCGTTATATCTTTGTCGCAATCCTTCTTTTTGAGAATTATACGATGCCTCAGTAATTTCCCCACTGGAGTATTTTGTCTCTAACTTAGAATCTTCTTGATAAATATTGGTGTATTCATTTTGGATTTCATTATATTGCTTTTCAACTTTTGGTTTTGAAACATGTTTGGTATAGTGATTTGTTCCAATAGCAGCAACAGTTACCAAAGCTACAATAGCAAAAGCAAGCACTGGGAAATGTCCACCGGGGTCCTTACCGTTAAGAGGATTGTTATGAACATAGGTGTACCTGTTCATGCTCAAGGGGTTAGTGAGTTCGCCGATATAAGTGTCCGCTGTGATGAATGCACCCGTTTCTGCACGGTAATATCTTGCACGGAGATACTGAAGCTCGGTTACATCATCAACATATTCAGCATTATATCGGTATGGATTATCAATGTCAATACCATTTGAGGATGAGTTTCCGTAAGCATCATAGGAATATGTTTTCACTACTCTTCCGCTTGAGCTTGTCAAGGCTGTTACGGAGCCTCTGCCGTCATACTGATAGAAATACTGATTGCCGTCGATCTCTGCGCTTTCACGGAACATACCGTATTCGTAAGCGGCAGTAATCTTTTCGTTAGTGCCGTACTCCATAAGAACTTGAGTATACTCGGCATTGATGTTGTTGATATAACCTGTGAGGTCATAGTTTGCATAATTGATTTCCTTGATTCCGTTGGGAACAAGAATAGCATCCTTGATGAATGTGTCATCAACATCAATCTCGTTTGCATCCTCACGGTCGCAGTAAAGATTTGAGCAGTTATTGTCATCACAACAAGCTGAAAGCAGACAATCATGTGATGAAAGAACAAAAAGTCTTTCGCCGTCACCGTCATAAAGTGCAGCCATGAGAAGTTTTCCGTTTTCTTTAACAGCCTCAAGGCGGTTTTCATTATCGTAAGCATAGCTTGTTGTTGATGTGCAGAGCTTTCCGTTCTTCTTTTCGGAAATCAGGTTGCCGTTTGCATCATAGGCATACTCTGTTTTACCGTCAGGTCCGTTCGTTTCAGCGAGTCTGCCTGCAACATCGTAAGTGTAGGTTGTTGTCTTCTTGTTTACGGTTTCTTTGGTGCGATTACCCGCAACATCATATTCGTAGTCGATATCCGAAATCTTATCAAAGAAGATGAGTATGCGCTTTGTTTCATCAACACTTACAAGCTGATTTCTGCCATTATAATCATATTTCTTTGTATATGATGCCTTTGTGATAAGAGAAAGAAGCCATCTGAAGAATCCGATGTTTGAGTGTACGGGTTCGGATTGAGAAGTTTCTTTAACGATATTGCCGCTTTCATCGTAATCATACTTGTATGAAGATATTTTTGCTGTTTTTATCTTAAGCCATGCAGAATAAACGGGTCCATAGTTAACGAGGCTGATAACACGGTCATTGTCATCATATTTGATTATTGTGTAAGTTCCGTTGGGACGCTTAACCTCAGTAACATTGCTGTTTTTATCATATTCATATGTTGTTTCGTCGCCGTTACGGTTCTTTATTGCAATAAGCTGACCGAGTTTATCATAAGTATATGTTACAGCTGTACCGTCGGGATAAATGAGCTTTGCGAGGTTGCCGAATGCGTCGTATTCATAACCAATCTTTGATGTACCGTTTGCAAGACAAATCGAAACGATTCGTCCCATTGCATCGTATTCATAGTTGGTTGTGCCTGCAATGTCTTCTATAGAAACACGATTTCCGTCTTTGTCATAGCCGTAAAGAGCTTCAACGGATTCGTCATATTTCTTGGAAACAAGTTCGTCAATCTTATCGTAATCGTAATTTACGGTTGAACCGGTTGCATTGCGAACAGTTGCAAGCATACCATTTTCATTGTAAATATACTCAGTTACATTACCGAGAGCATCTGTTGCACTTGTCTTATTGCCATTAAGGTCATAAGTGTAAACATAACCTGCAGCGGAAAGAAGATTACCGACAATGTCATACTCGTATGCAGCAGTAAGGGATCCGTCCTCTGAAACGGCAACAAGTCTGTTGGCGGCATCATATGCATACTCTTTGGTTCTGCCTTCTGCGTCTTCATAGTATGTTACATTGTTGGCAGCATCATATTTATAGGTTTCCTTGCCGCCTTCACGGTCTTCAACGGAAAGAAGGTTGCCGTTTGCATCGTAAGTATATTTTGTTTTGTTACCCTTGAAGTCTGTTTCGGATACAAGTCTGTTAACTGAATCGTAGGACTTCTGTGAAATGTATCCGAGAGCATTTTTAACAGATGTAAGATTGCCTACACCGTCATACTTATAGGTTGTTGTGCGGGTCGCATTTTCTGTGAATGTAGCTACATTACCTACCTCATCATAGGTATAGCTTTCTGTTTTGCCAACGGGATCAAGAGAGCTTATCAGTCTGTCAAGAGCATCGTACTTATATGTTGTCACATAACCGTTGGGAGTCTTGAAGCTGCTGAGGTTGCCTGCTTCGTCATATGTAAGCTCTGTTGCATTACCCATTGCATCGGTTGTTCCGATGAGTCTGTGCATAATATCGTAAGCATAGCTTGCGGTTCTGCCAGACTGGTCGCTTTCGGATACAAGATTACCCTTGTTGTCATAGGTATAGATTACGCCAAGACCTTCGGGTTGAGTCTGCGCGGTAAGTCTACCAATTGCGTCATAGGAATAAGTATATGTTGCACCGTTGGCAAGAGTTTTGGAAACAAGTTTGCTTTCAAGATCGTAGATATAATTGGTTACAGCACCGACAGCATCTGTTTCAGTAAGGATATTACCTGCTGCATCATAGGTGTATGATGTTACTGCGTTTGTTGCACTTGTAATCTTGGTGTTATTGCCAAGGACATCATATTCATATTCTGTTACATTGCCGCTGGGATCAGTAAGAGTAAGGATGTTGCCGTTTGCATCGTAGGAATATGATGTTTCAGTATCATTTGCATAAGCAACCTTAATAAGCTGATATACTTTATCATAGGTGTATTCGGTTTTATTGCCGTTTGCGTCTATTTCTGAAACAAGATTACCGCCGATATCATATTTGCTGGTTGTTACAGCACCGTTGGGTTCAACAATCTTTGTTATAAAGTCAAACTCATTGTACTCGTAAGCGGTTTTCTGACCGAGAGGATCAGTTTCTTCAACCATTCTGCCCACGATATCATATGCGTATTTTGTTTCTCTTCCGAGAGAATCTTTTTCGGAGAGAAGATTACCGACAACATCATAAGAATATGTTGTTGTCTTGTCTTCCGCATCCGTCGTGGATGTAACTTTATTGAGTGCATCATATGTGTATGAAACTGTTGTTCCGTCATATGAGTTTACCTTTATAACATTTCCGTTAAGGTCATAAACATATTCAATTGCCTGGTCAAGTGAATCAGTATTTTTTGTCAGGCTGCCAACGGAATTGTATTCATAGGAATTGTTGATGCCGTTGTTGTTTGTCTGGTTAAGGAGGTTGCCGACGGCATCATACTTGAACTCTGTAACAAGGCCAAGTGCATCTTTGGTGGAAGTTACACGGTTGAGTGCGTCATAGCCGATTAAAGCCTTATAACCGAGAGCATCAACGGCTTCAACAAGGTTTCCGTTCTTGTCATAAGAATACTTAAGAACACCGCCGAGAGCATCTGTCTGCTCAGTAATATTACCATTAAGATCATAACCATACTTAACCTTGTTACCGTTTGCATCAGTTACAACAGAAAGATTACCCGCTCCGTTATATTCCATATAAGTGGTATTGCCAAGTGCATCGGTTACTTCTCTCCTACGGTCAAGAGCATCATATTTATGAACTGTTTTGCCGCCGTTTGATACTTTTTCTTCAAGAATATTACCGTTATTATCATAGATATACTCTGTTTTTCTGCCAATGGCATCCGTAACGGAAGTTTTCCTGCCGATAGCATCATAGGTATAGGCAATTACTGATCCCGCAGAGTCTTTTTCTGTGAGAACATTACCGAGAGCATCGTATGTATACTCAAGTTTAGCTCCGTTTGCATAGGTTACAGAAACAAGATTGCCAATCTTATCATATACAAATGTTGTATTTTCGCCCGAATTGCTTGCGGTTTTAACAATGTTTCCGAGAGCATCGTATTCATATGATTTAACAAGACCATTAGGATATATCTTTTCAATAACACGATTCATAGAATCATATTTATACTCTGTTGCATTTCCGAGAGCATCGGTCTCTTTAATAAGATTGCCTACAGAATCATATTCATACTTGGTTTTGTTGCCGAGAGCGTCGGTTTTTGTTGAAACCTTATTGAATCTGAGGTCATATACATAGCTTGTCTTGTTTCCGTTTGCGTCGGTTGTTGTTGCAACATTGCCTGTATTGTCATATGTATTGGTAGTTACATTTCCTTCGCCGTCAGTAAAGGAAACAGGATTTGAGAAACAGTCATAAGAAGTTGATTCTTTTCCTGCCGCACCGTAATCGACAGAAGTGTTATTATAGAGTCCATCATACTCATAAACAACAACATTTGACAGAGGATCGGTTATTTTTGTTATGTTTCCGATTCCGTCATATTCATAGGAATAAACATAGCCATTTGCATTAGTAAGATTAACCATGCAGCCTGCACGGTCATATTCAAATGTATTTTCCGAACCGTCGGGAAGTTGGATGCCTGTTTTTCTGCCTACGGCATCATAAGTGTATCTTGTCTTGTTGCCGTTTGCATCCACAAATGTTATTACTTCACCGCGAGAGTTATAATAATACTCTGCTTTTGCGCCGATTGCATCTGTGATTTCCGAAACCCAGATACCGTCATAGCTGTATTCGGTAACATAACCGAGGGCATTTGTATGCTTGATTATTCTGCAGTTTTCATCATATTCATATGTATCAACGGTTCCGTCTTTATTTGTATGGGTAAGAAGATTGCCCTTTTCATCATAGGTGTATGCTTCTTTTGTTCCGTTATAGTCGATGAAACTGATGATGTTATTGTCTGAATCGTATGCGAGGGTCTGTTTTGCACCGTCAAAACGAACTGATTCGGTAAGCAAACCGTCAGCGTTGTATGCATAGGTGGTTGTATTTCCGCTTCTGTCAGTTTCGGATGCAAGATTATTTGATGCATCGTATGACTTCTTTTCAGATGTGCCGTCAGCATAAACAATCTCTGTTGTTCTGTAATTTGAATCGTACTTGTGGACGGTTGTGTTTCCGTTTGCATCGGTTACAGTTGTCTGACCGTCTGTGTATGCAAGCGATGTAACATTGCCTTCAGAATCGGTCTGCTTTGTAACCCTGCCTTCAGAATCATATTCGTTGGTAATAATAACATTACCTTCGGCATCTGCCCAGGAAATCATCTTATGCTCTGAATCATAGCTATAGGTTGTTACATTTCCGAGCTCATCCGCAGAGGAGATAAGATTTCCGTTTTGGTCATATGCATATTTAAGAACACCGTTTCCGGGAACAAGGATTGATGTGATGTGTCCGTTTGCATCACAAGTGATTCCGTAACTTGTTCCTGCCGGAGAAGTTACAGAGCTGATATTCAAAGCTTCATCATAAGCAAGAGAAGTTGTGAAGCCTTTCTTGTCGGTAATTTTGGTAAGAAGACCCGAGGAATTGAAGCGTCTTACTTCGCCTTCTGAGTTCTTGATTTCATATTCATATACATAGTATTCTTCGGGCTCTTCGCCGCCGAAATCACCCATTTTTGTTTCGACAACAATAGCCGTCAAGTCAAGATAATAACCATCGCTGCATGTGTATGTACCGTCTGCGTTAGGTGTGAAATATACCATACCGCCGTCGCCTTTAAGATATGCAATTCTGCCGTCTTCAAGCTTCGAAAGTCTTTCGGAATATTCAAACTGCCAACCGCGGCCAAATGCGCTGTCTACAGAAGCCGATTTTGAGTTATATGTTCTTGAGATACCGAAATTGCCGTTGTAGTCAGAAATTTCAATATCGGTTTTAGCCATATAAAAATTACCGGTGTTAAGATTAATGGGCTCATAACCGAACTCGCAATGCAAAGCACGGCCGATAAGCATTGAGTCAATGTCAGCTTTTTCTTTTTCGGTAAGTTCACCGGGAGTATAGGGCTTATTTATGTTTTTGGTGGGATTAATAATTACAATGGTGTTATTCTCAACAAGAAGCATATCGTGAACATGGTTATCCCTTACGATCTGCTCAATGGGAACACCGTAATAATTCGCGATTGACGGAAGTTTATCATATCTTGTTACTTTGTAAACAAGGAAATCATCGCTCTTAACGGTATTTCCTGCAGTTACGTTATGTGTAGCGGTTGCGGTATAGTTATATACCGTATTGAACTTGGGTGTTGTGAAAGGAACAAGAGTCTGCCAGTTGCTCTGGATATCCTTATACTTACTTGCTCTTGCAGGGAAATATTCGTTCCATGCAGTTGAATCGGGATATTTATATGAGATATCAGCTTTAACGGTCGAAGCCTGATTTTCAACTGTAGTATCATTAAGTGCATAGTTGACAATTGCGTTGGGCTTGGCAACACCGTCTGCAAAAATACCGAGGAAAGCAAGCTTGCCTTCACGGCTGGACTCGATAATTGTTCTGAGATTGATGGTTGTCTGGTCAATAGGATAATCTTCGGGAACAGGATTGGGAACTTCCCATTCAATTGATATGTAAGGATATTGATCATTAAAACCACCCTGTCCGGCAACAGAACCCGATGTTGAGGTGTAAAAAGCTCCGCCTACACCGGCTTCGTTTTCTGCAGTCAGAATAAGTCCGTATTGCGGATAGGTGCCCTGAATCCAATGGTTTACAGCTTCTCTGATATCAAAAGAATGATATCCTTTTTTTGCGGCAGATTTTGAAAGCAATTCAGACTCAAGTTTACCTGCATTTGTATATGACATGTTGCCATAATTCCAATCGGTAAACACCTGACTACACCAGAAGGTGTTGGAATTGTAGCTTACATATTGGAAAATATTAAATGATGCACTGATAATCTTTGAACCTTCGGGAATAGAAGCAAGACAGGAATTATCAATTTTAACCAACATCTTGGTTCTTCCCAATACGCCGGGAAATCCGAAGTTGTCGCCGTGAATATAACCTATGTAACCGTATGCTCCGCCACTGGCAGTGTATACTCTATCGCCATCTTGGACAACAGATTTAATATTCAGTTCTTTTTCGCCGGAGATTTTTTCAACATTGGGATCAATACGAACGGGATATGCTCTCTCGTTTGCCGAAAGCCATTCTGAATCTGCAGTAACGGTGAGAATATTTCCATCTAAAGAAACATCAATGTCTGTGCTGTAATTTCCGTCAGCATCCGTCATAACAGGTGCAGATATGGTATACGCACAATCTTTCGTTCTTTTATTGTAGACATAGAGGATATTGTCAGTAAGCTCGATCTCATGTCCGTTGAGATCAAGTTCATAGGTAAATGTATCAATACCGGTAAATTTGTTTACAATAATATCTTCTTTTACACCTGTTTCTGAAACGGTGTACTGAATATCTATGCCGTCATATACATCGTTATATCTGATTGCATTGTCCTTAACGATATATTTTGAATAATCACCGTTAACAGGCATAATTTCAATTTTTGTATCATTATAATCAAAAACTATACCTTTTGCGGAAATATCCTCTGAAATTCGCACGTCGATGTCGCCCGAAACATTGGTGAATTCATCGTTTCCGACCTTTTCAACAAGTTCAAGAGAGTTGTCATACTCTATCTTTTTACCGTCTTCATCTACATAGAAATTAGGGATTGTTGAGTATATTGCTTGGAATGTATCAGCGCTTGTTTGATAAACTTTTGAATATTCGTTTACCTCAACCAGTTCGCCGTCAACATCCGGCTCTGATGTTACAGCTACTTCGGGCATACGAAGAGTGTCATTTGTTATGCCTACACTGTAATCTGCTGAGGGGATTGCCATTTCTGCTTGTGTGGTTTCTCTAACTTCATCTGCATATTCTGCAAAACCTACGAGAGGTGCAGAGGTCATAAGCATTGCCAAGCAGAGAATAACACTCATAAACTTTAAAGCTGTTTTTTTCATGGTAATAATTCCTTTCGTGTTAATTTCTATATAATAAAAAGGCGGGTGTTAACACTAACACTCCGCCTAAAATTACAAAAAACAGGATATAGATATAGTTATAAATCCTTTTATGTTGGGATTGATATCTTGTAATTTAATCCTAATATCCGTTTCGTGAGGGAACAGAGAGAGGTGTTTAATGTGATTGTGATGCAGTTATACAATGTATAATTTAATCTTATAACAGCTCTAATTAACTGTTTCTTTTGAGTTAAAATATAGTTGTTTTTCATTATGCTTCTCACAATCATTCTCCTTTCTCATATGTTCTAGTTTTATTATAATCCTGCAAAGTTTAATAAGCAATTGAAACAGCCGTGAAACTGCTGTGACAAACAGTGACAAATTTTTATATGTAGTTTAAAATGTCTTTTAAATCTTTACAATCACCTATACACTTATTCCAAACAGTCGTATCTGATATATCTGTTATGTGAGGGTTAATACATAATGTTTTTGCACCGGACAAGAAAGCATATTTGTCATTAGCAGAGTCCCCGACATAAAGCATATCTTTCGTTGATATAGAAAGTTTTTCGGATATTTCCACCAAAAGATCTGCCTTTCCTTGATAATCATAGATTGTATTAATAACACACTCAAAAGTTCCATTTTCATCAAATAAGATATCATTGGCAAATATACCATCTATAAAGTACAAGCAATCTTTTAAAGCGATTTTTATAGCAGGTAGAACCGAACCTGAAACAACGTAAATTTTTATGTTTCTTTTGTTCAGCTCTTCAAACAATTCCTTTGTACCACATAGAACAGATATTTTTTGTGAAATCTTGTCGAATGTTGTTCTCATAAGATTATTTTCTCCAAATTTTGTGGACATTATCTTTGTCCATTCTTGAAGTGAAATCTCATTTCTATTTAATTTCATTTGAAGAGCAGAAAAATCTTCGGACTTAAAACCCAACTCTATCCATATCCGTTCCCAAGCAGTTGATTTGTCGGATGATATAGTTCCTTCAAAATCGAATACAACTACTCTTGTTTTACTGGTTTGTTTAAAATCATTTTCTCTTCTTATATCAAAAATAGAATCTTTTCCACAGTTTTTGCAAAAGGAAAGAACTTCAATAATAAACAGAGAAATATTTCTATGTTGCCGTTTAAAAGCTGACAACTCATTTTTATATTCTTCACCTAATGTTGAAGATATGTATTGGTGGATGATACTATTGTTTTGAGGGCTGTCTGTCAATGTCATTTTCAAGAAATCAGTTAATAAATTCCAAGAATATTCGCACGGAAAATTTCTGCCTTCAAACCAATATCTAACGGTTGCATCGTTTATTTTGTTTTCCTTTGCAAAATCAATATAATTTATTTTGTAAAGATGAAAAGTGTATTTTAAGATTTTTCCGAACCTTTCTCGCCAAATCTTTTTTTGATTGTTTGAACACATTTTTAAACCTCACTTGCAATCTTTTCATGTTTCATGAGACAATTCACATTGGAACCAATTACCCTTAGATGTTAAAAACTTAAGATTATAGACAGGAAAATTCGGTTCGTCAATTACTAATGAATAATTGCCATCAAAGAATTTAGTGTATTCAACTGTATTGCCGAATATATCCAAACTGTTTTCACCCAAATAATCTCGTAATTCGTCTATAGATATTTCGCCCTCAACGCCAAACTCTTCTAAAAGCAACATGTTTACTGTTTGGGGAACAATGGTGTTTATTTCATATGTAACCAATACTGATTCACCTGCATCAAGAACAATAGGCAGAGAAATCGGCTTGTTGTCAGAATCTTTAATTTGTTTTACTATATTGTTATAAGAATAAGTTAATTCGTTTGTTTGGCGAAACAACTCATAATCAACTATTGACACCTTTTGTTTAGAGTTGTTAGATATGGTAATAGAATAATTAATTCCGTCAATAATACCCTGACCCCTCATATATCCACTTGTATCATACAACAAAGTTTCGTCATAACCAAAGCCAGAGTTTAGTATACTTATTTGTTCTGATGAGTCTTTCGTGTCCTTGTAAATAGTGTATCCAAATGACACAAATGATATTAAAATTGCCAACACAGATAACACGATAGAAAAAATCTCGATTCTTTCTTTTGTTCTTTTCTTCATAACTAACCTCTCTTTTTCGACTTTTTAATGTGCAATTATTTTGATTTCTCATATATATATGACAAAAAACGCAAAATGTTACGCAAGAATTTGCAAAAAATTTGTTTTTCTGCTTTTTAAACAAAACAAAAAGGTAGTTTTTGTGACATTTGTCAGCTCCTAAACTCAACTAAATATGTTTTTAACTCTTCCTAAAAAGTAATTGTATATTTTCCAAGACAACTTCACACATTAGACAAGTCAAAAGCCTCCTTGTAAAATGAAATTAACAAATTACAAGGAGGCTGAATTTATGCAGAAATCATCATTTGAACAGAACGGCGAAAATTACAGAACTGTTGGCGATTACAGAATTCCGAACATTACATTACCTTACGAAGCAAGAAAACCGTTTGGAGTATGGGGACTGAAACGCAAAGATTATCTTATGAAACATAAACGAGTTCAGTTTAACATTATGCTTATGAATGGCACATTGTGGACTCATCTTGCAGAGGTTGATGAACAAGCATCAGCTATGTTCTCTCGGATAGTAGAACAGATAAAAGCTAATGAAGAAATCACAGAACAACTCAAAGAGCAAAACCAAATGGAGTGGGTTGCCCGTATGAATAACATTGAAGCACGGGCAAGAGAGATGGTTAATCTCGAACTGATTTTTATTGCATAAATACATCTTAAAATTATAATCAGGTGCAACGGAATTTGATTTCTGTTGCACTTGATTTTATCTTTTATATAAATTTTTCTGCGGGGTATCAGGGGTGAAAATCCCTGAATTTCGGATTTGTACACACAAATCCATTGCTCGCTAAGACAAATGCCACAAAAATACGGATTGTTATTGTAATAAAAATAACATTACACTTGCAAACTCGAAATTTTGTAGTATAATTAGTTCAA
>JAZSCL010000019.1:0-14747 GCA_045602905.1 Acutalibacteraceae bacterium | reverse complement strand
CCAGAGCCTTGGAAAAATGAAATCCGTGGCGGGCAAGAATGTCTTTTATTGTTCCGATATCAGTTAAATTATACATCACAGCAACCTCGTATCATTTATAATAAGCTCGAATTCGCAGCCAAGATATGCTGCGGATTTTTTGCAGAGCACCATTCTTTCAAGGAAAATTTCGAAATACTCCATAACGGGACAGACCTGAGTGTCAATTTTTAAAGTGAGAAAGATTTTTTTGTTTTCGCAGTCAACATCAAGCTTTGAGCTGAAAACTGCATAGTTTACTCTGTCGTGTATATCATCACGCACGGTGTTTTTGTTGCGCACTCTCGTTGTACGCACATCGCTTTTGTCGGCAAGAATCAGCGCCGCCGCAATGGGTGTTACGGGCGCAGCCGTTTTTTCGTCGTGATGACCTATGGCGGTTGTAACCTTTATAACCTCGTCAACGGAAAAATTCCTTGCACGCAGAAGCTCAAATGCAATGAATGCACCGCTCTGTGCATGGTCGCATCGGTTGATCATATTGCCCGTATCATGGAGCAGACCCGCTATTTTGGCAAGCTCACATTCCCTTTTGTCATAGCCGAGGGATTCAAGGATTCTGCTTGCATCTTCGCCGGTTTTGACAACATGAGCAAGACCGTGCTCCGTATAACCTATTTCGCCCAGAACATTGTTTGCGGCGTTTATATAACTGATTATTTCACTGTCTTTCTTCAAATTTTCATAGCTGAACAAAAAACGCACGTCCTTTTTTAAAAATATTGTTTACACTTCCGTTGATTTTTATATCAATTAGATTTATAATTAAAGTTATCATTAGAATTATAATGGAGGTATATGCATATGTCAATTCTTGTTACCGGCGGTTCCGGATTTATCGGTTCACACACCTGTGTTGAGCTTCTTAACTCGGGTTATGATACCATTATACTTGATAATCTCTGCAACAGCAAGAGCGAAAGTGTAAAACGCATAAAAGAAATCACGGGGAAGGATGTTAAATTCTACGAATGCGATATCCGTGACCGTGAAGGTCTTGACAAAGTTTTCGCAGAAAACAACATAGAGGCTGTTATTCACTTTGCGGGTCTCAAGTGTGTGCCTGAAAGTATAAGCGACCCTCTTTCATATTATGACAATAATATCGGCGGAACTGTTACTCTCTGCCAGGCTATGGCTGCCGCAGGCTGCAAAAAGATTGTTTTCAGCTCATCGGCAACCGTTTACGGAAGCGAAAATCCCTCACCCCTCAAGGAAGATATGCCCGAAGGCAAAACAACAAACCCCTACGGCACAACAAAGCTCTATATCGAAAGAGTTCTCAAAGACCTCTATGCTTCCGACAACGAATGGAGTGTCTGCCTTCTCCGTTATTTTAACCCCATCGGAGCTCACAAGAGCGGAAGAATCGGCGAAGACCCCAACGGAATTCCCAACAACCTTGTTCCCTATATAACTCAGGTTGCAATCGGCAAGCTTGACCATCTCAATGTTAACGGCAACGATTATCCCACTCCCGACGGTACGGGTGTGCGTGACTACATCCACGTTGTTGACCTTGCACTCGGTCACATCAAGGCGGTTGAAAAAGTTCTCGGCGAAACAGGCTGTAATACCTACAACCTCGGCACGGGCACAGGCTACAGCGTGCTTGATGTTGTCAATGCATTTGAAAAGGCAAACAACATAAAAATCAAGTATGAAATTGCTCCCAGACGCCCCGGCGACATCGCAACCTGCTATTCCGACCCCTCAAAGGCAAAGGAAGAGCTCGGCTGGGTTGCAACAAGAGATTTAACCGAGATGTGCGAGGATTCATGGCGCTGGCAGTCACAGAATCCCAAGGGCTACGAGGAATAATCCATGCAGAATTACATCTGGGATTTTGACGGCATGCTGTTTGACAGCTATCCTCACATCACGTCCGCATTTTTAAAGGCACTTGCCGAAAGCGGCAAGGAAGCGGATTATGATGAGGCAAAAGCACTGCTTGAGATTACCTATGCAACGGCATACGAACACTATAATGTTACGGAAGAAGAAAAAACAGCATTCCGTAACCATGAGCATAACTATTCCCTGTGTCCCATTGCTCTGCCGTTTGAAAACACCGTCAGAACAATCGAGGAACTTTTCAACAGAGGCAGAAAACACTTTTTATATACCCACAGAGGCAGGGAATCATCGCAGTATTATCTCGAAAAACACGGTCTTGCGAAGTTCTTTGCGGGATTTGTTGATTCGTCAATGGCGTTTCCTCTTAAACCTGCACCCGACGCAGTCAACTGGATTTGCGAAACCTATAATCTGGATAAATCCGAAACGGTTATGATTGGTGACCGTGAAATCGATGTTCTTTCGGGCAAAAACGCAGGTGTTTACGGCTGCCTTTTCACCAAAAAGGAAAATCCCGTATCCGAAGCGGATTTCATTATTAATGATATTATACAAGTTCTGAAAATAGATGATAAGGAGAAAACATAATGAGAGCAGTTATTACGGTTATCGGTAAAGACATGGTCGGTATTCTTGCAAAGATTTCCACCGAATGCTCAGTCCATAATATCAACGTGCTTGAAGTTACACAGTCCATTCTTCAGGATATGTTTGCAATGATTATGATGGTTGATATCTCAAAATCGGATATTCCCTTCACCGATTTTGCGGATATGCTTGATAAAATCGGCAGTGATATGGGTCTTTCCATCCACGCTATGCATGAGGACATTTTCAATGCAATGCATACAATATAATATGTGGACTGAGGTGATAAACCATGCTTAACGCAAGAGATATTCTTGAAACCATAACCATGATTCAGGATGAAAACCTGGACGTGAGAACAATAACAATGGGCATTTCTCTTCTTGACTGCTGCCACAGCGATGTTGACGTTATGTGCCAAAAGGTATATGACAAAATCACACGCTATGCAAAAGACCTTGTTAAAACAGGTGAGCAGATTGAAAGAGAATTCGGTATCCCCATCATCAACAAACGAATTTCGGTTACTCCTGCGGCAATGATTCTTGCGTCCTGCGAAAACAGGGATGCGGTAAAGCTTGCAAAAACCCTTGAAAAAGCGGCTGTTGCCTGTGGAGTTAACTTCCTGGGTGGATTTTCCGCACTTGTGCAGAAAGGCTTCGGCCCCGGCGACAGAGAGCTTATTGAGGCAATTCCCGAAGCACTCAGCGTTACCGACCATATCTGCTCATCGGTCAACATAGGCTCAACAAAAACGGGCATCAACATGGATGCCGTTGCACTCATGGGCAAGGTGGTCAGAAAAAGTGCGGAGCTTACAGCAGACAGAGACTGCATCGGCCCCGCAAAGCTTGTTGTGTTTTGTAATGCGCCCGAGGATAACCCGTTTATGGCAGGCGCATTCCACGGTGCGGGCGAGCCCGACTGCGTAATCAATGTCGGTGTTTCGGGTCCCGGTGTTGTAAGAGCGGCTCTTGCGAAGGCAGGCGATTGCGACCTTACCGCAGTTGCAGACCTCATCAAGAAAACCGCATTCAAAATTACCCGTATGGGTCAGCTTGTTGCAAGCGAGGCTTCACGCAGACTCGGTGTACCCTTCGGCATTGTTGACCTTTCACTTGCTCCAACTCCCGCAATCGGTGACTCCGTTGCATATATCCTTGAGGAAATGGGTCTTGAATGTTGCGGCTGTCACGGCACAACGGCGGCTCTTGCTCTTCTCAATGATGCGGTTAAAAAGGGCGGCGTAATGGCATCGTCACACGTCGGCGGACTTTCGGGCGCATTCATTCCCGTAACCGAGGATGCAGGCATGATTCATGCCGCAAGATGCGGTGCACTCAGCCTCAACAAGCTTGAAGCTATGACGGCGGTCTGCTCCGTCGGTCTTGATATGATAAACATTCCCGGCGATACACCCGCAGAGGTTATTTCCGCAATTATCGCAGACGAAGCCGCAATCGGTATGGTTAACTCAAAGACTACGGCGGTCAGAGTTATTCCTGCAATCGGCAAATCCGTGGGCGAAGAACTCAGCTTCGGCGGACTTCTCGGAAGCGGACCCGTTATGCCTCTTTCAACTTATTCTCCTGCAAAATTTATAAACAGAGGCGGCAGAATCCCTGCTCCCATGCAGAGCCTTAAAAATTAAATCAAACTAAACTAAACCCGTTCAAGTCTTTTCGACCTGAACGGGTTATTTTTATGCAGCAACAAATTCAAAACCGTTTTCTTCCGCATAGGCTTCTGCCGCTGAATTATCCGCACCGTAAATCTTGAATCCTTCTATTTTGCCTCTGTTGTGTTCTTTTTCAACGGGCACGCTGTAATAATATCCGAAAGCGTTTTCGCCGATTTCCTTGACTGTTTCAGGAATTGTTACTTCGGTTGTTTTTGCGGCTTTGAGGAATGCATCCTCGCCGATTTTTTCAACGCTGTCGGGAATTTCGATTTTTTCAACACTGTTGCAGTAGGCGAAAGCTTCGTTTCCGATAACCTTGATGCCTTCGGGAAGAATGAGCTCACTGAGCTTTGCACAGTCCGAAAACGCACCTCTTGAAACGGTTTCAAGCCTTGTGTTTTCCGCAAAGGTAAGAATTTCAACCGAACAGTCAAAGAATGCAAATTCGGCAATTGTTTCAACGGTTGAGGGGATTGTTATGCATTTTATGCTTTTGTGTTCAATGAATTCCTGACCGATATAGGTTACGCCCTCGGGAATCGCATATTCGGTAATTGTGGGAGGGACACAGACAAGCTTTGTTTTTGCTTTGTCAAGAAGAACGCCGTATTCGTCGCTTGAAAGGAATTTGCTGTCCGGGTCAACGGTGAATGAAACAAGCTTATCGCAATCGTCAAAAGCGGTTGACGCAATTTTTTCAACGCTTGCGGGGATTGAAACAGTTTCGAGATTTTCGCAGTTTTCAAAAGCCGTATCTCCGATGCTGACAACACCGTCGGGGATTTCAAGGTTAACACCTTTGTAGCCTGCAAAAACATCCTTGCCGATTACTTTGAGATTTGCGGGAAGCTTTTCGGCAATGAAATCATAGAATATAGCATTGTCTTCGATGATTTCAAGGCTGTCAGGAAGAACGATTTCGTTCATTGTATATATATTATAGAAAGCTTTTGATTTAATTTCGGTTACACCCTCGGGAAGAACAACTTTTTTGATATGGTTTGCCTGATAGAATGAGTTTTTGCCGATTATTTTTGTATCCTTGTGCGCCTTGTATGTCCCTTCAAATCTGCCAAGGGGATACTGAACAAGCACGGATTTATCCTTGCTGTAAAGAACACCCTTGCTGTCGGTTGAAAAATGCTTGCTCTCCTTATCAACGGAGAATCTGAGAAGATTTGTTGCTGCATGGAATGCCATATCGCCGATTTTTTCAACTGATGCGGGAATTTTAATCATAAGAATATCGTCGTTGCCGTCAAGACTTAACACCGCACCGTCGATTTCCGTTACGGGGCAACCTTCATACTCGGAAGGAATTTCCACAACGTGTTCTGCTGCTACAATGTATGTTACCTTTGCCTTACCGTCAATGATTTCATATTTAAAATAATTATCGGACGAGGATTTTTCGTTCATAACTGCAGTGATAACGAAACCAACAACCACACAGATAACAAGAGCAATACCGATTTCGATTATTTTAATAACCTTTTTCATATCTTTTTCCTCCTGAGTTACTTTTCATATGTTTTGGGAACATAAATATTTACATTTGTTATATCTCCGCCAGCCTCGATGAGAATGAAGCTGTCATCAATCTCATCGGAGAAATAAATTCTTTCTGCTTTTCCGTTTTCGTAAACATATGTGGGATTATGAAACTTTTTCTCTTCTTTGGTGCGTACGGGGAAGGTTCTGAGTCCGTTTTCATCACGGTAGTAAGATTTTTGTTCGCCTCTGTAATCAATTCGGACACTTGAACATTCATCTTCGGGACAGTTTTCTTTTATAAGCGAAAGAAAATCTATGTTTGCGAGTGCATCAAAAACTTTTGCGGCAAGGGGATTTTCAAAAGTGTCGGAATATCTTACTTCCTCATACACCCATACACTGCCTGAGCCTTTTCCTGTTTCGTAATTCTTACTTGCTCTTGATGTGAAGCTTCTGTTTGTTTCTTTTTCAAGAAATTCAACACCGAAAGCGTCGTCAACCTCAAGAACACCGTTTTCTTCTCTGAGCATTATGCTGACTCCGGTGCATTCAAGCTTATCGCCCGTTTTGAAATTTTCTTTCAGAACCTTTTCCATTCCTGCGGCATATTCGCTTAAGGTCAGTGTTTCAAGGGGAAAATCGTATTCTTCGCGGCGGTTCTTCATGAAATTTGAGATAAACAGCCCTCCTGCGGTGACTGCTGCGATAACAACGGCTATGATAATTGCGGTTAAGATTTTTTTCTTTTTCATCTGAGAAAAACTCCCTTCATTTTTGCGTTTACACCTATAAGACGAACGAATTTCGGTTTTGGTCTACAGAAATTCAAAAAAATTAAAAAGAGCAGGTCCGAAGACCTGCTCAGTGAATGTGTTATGATTATCTGTTGTTGATAAGCTTTGTGAGTTCAACGGGATCAACGATTTTGCCGTCTTTATAAACTCTCATGTTACCCGAAGCGATTTCATCGATAAGGATAACTTCGTCATTGTTGTAGCCGAATTCAAACTTGATATCCCAGAGATCAAGACCGATTGACTTAAGGTCGTCGGCAACAATCTTTGTGATTGCAAGAGTCTGAGCCTTCATGCTTTCGAACATTTCGGGAGTCATGATGCCGAGAGCTGCAAGGCCTTCGCCTGTTACGAGGGGATCGCCGAGAGCGTCGTTTTTGAATGTGCATTCAACATAGCCGCCTTCAAGAACTGTGCCGTCTGCGATATATTCGCCGTATCTGCGGATGAAGCTGCCTGTTGCAACGAGGCGGCAGATAACTTCGAGACCGTGACCGAATACTTTGCCGGGAAGAACTTCCATTGTTGCATCATCAAGGTTTGCACTTACATAGTGAGTTTTGATGCCTGCATTCTTGAGAAGCTCAAAATAGTGGATTGATGTTTCAAGGTTTGCCTTGCCGATGCCTTCGATTGTAAGACCAACGCTGTTTTCGCCGGGATCAAAAACGCCGTCTTTGCCTGTGCAGTCATCCTTGAACTTAAGCATAACGTTACCGTTTTCAAGTGAATAAACGTCTTTTGTTTTGCCTTCGTAAATCTTTGTCATAATGCAACACTCCTTTGTGACTTTTAAAACATTATTACTTTATCACAATTTTTTTCGTTTGTATATATTTTTTTGCGAAATTTTTTCGTCATTTTTCAATTTTTTCAGATATTACAAAATGCAGAAAAAAATAAGGTTTTGATATATAAAAAATCACAACAGAGCTATTGTGTTTTTAAAAACATATTGATATAATATAAATATCTTAATTTTCAGGAGGTAATAAAAATGCAATCAATCAAAAAGTACATCGCTGAATTTATCGGCACCTTCGTTCTTGTTCTTTTCGCCTGCGGAACAGCGGCTGTAGTAGGCTGTTCGGCTGAAAACGGAACAGGCTATCTTCTCACAGCTCTTGCTTTCGGTCTGGTTATCGTTGCAATGGCATATTCAATCGGCAATGTTTCGGGCTGCCATATCAACCCCGCAGTTTCAATTGCAATGCTCGTAAGCGGCAAGCTTTCCGTTAAGGATTTCATCGGCTATGTTGTTGCTCAGTTTGCAGGTGCAACAGCAGGCGCTGCGGTGCTTATGGCACTTGTAGGCAAAGACAGCGGTCTTGGCGCAAACGCACTTTATAATGACAGCATCGGTCTTTCGATTCTTGTTGAAATCATTCTCACTTTCGTTTTTGTTATTGCTATTCTCGGCGTAACATCAAAGGTTGAAAACGGTGCGGTCGCAGGCATCGTTATCGGTCTCACCCTTACTCTTGTTCACATTCTCGGCATCTCATTCACAGGCACATCCGTTAACCCTGCAAGAAGCTTCGGCCCTGCAATCCTTGTCGGTGGCGACGCACTTTCGAGCGTATGGGTATTCATCGTTGCTCCTCTTATCGGCGGTGTTCTTGCTGCTCTTGTTTATAAATTTCTTGCAGGCAAGAAGGCTGAATAATTAATATTGACTTGATTAAAAAAGCATGATATAATATGTGCGATAAATTTCAGTGGAGGTAACGGAAATGAAGCATATCAAAACTATCGAAACCAAGAACCTTTGCGAAAGCGCAAAGAACGGCGGTTGCGGCGAGTGCCAGACTTCTTGCCAGTCAGCTTGCAAGACCAGCTGCGGTATCGCTAATCAGCAGTGCGAAAACACAAAGGAAAGCAAGTAATTGCAATTTTAAATGCCGCCTGCATGGCGGCATTTTTTATAGGAGATATTTATGATACATCAGTACAAACTCGGTGATTACAATATAGTTCTTGATGTCTGCTCGGGCTCCGTTCATGCGGTTGACGAGGTTGCATACGATATTATTTCCATGTTTGAGGATAATGATAAAGAAACCGTTATCAATGCAATGAAAGAAAAATATCTTTGTGACGATATAACCGAAGCGGATATTGAAGAATGCTATGAACAGGTTGTTGAGCTTAAAGAAAGCGGAAAGCTTTTTGCTCCCGATACATTTGAACCCATGGCAGGTCAGCTTAAGGACAAAACAAGGGGAGTTGTAAAAGCACTCTGTCTTCATATTGCACACACCTGCAACCTTAACTGCTCATATTGCTTTGCAAGTCAGGGTAAATACAGCGGCGAAAGAGCCGTTATGAGCCTTGAAGTAGGTAAGCGTGCACTTGATTTCCTTATTGAAAATTCGGGCACGAGAAGAAATCTTGAGGTTGACTTCTTCGGCGGTGAGCCTCTTATGAATTATCAGGTTGTGAAAGACCTTGTTGCCTATGCACGAAGCATCGAAAAACAGCACAACAAGAATTTCAGGTTCACGCTCACCACCAACGGTATTCTTATTGATGATGATGTTATTGACTTTGCAAACCGTGAAATGAGCAATGTTGTTCTGAGTCTTGACGGCAGAAAAGAAGTTCATGACCGCTTCAGGGTTGACTATGCGGGCAACGGAAGCTGGGAGAGAATCGTTCCCAAATTCCAAAAGCTTGTTGAGGCAAGAGGCGGCAAGAATTATTATATGAGGGGAACATTTACCCACGCAAACCCCGATTTCCTCAATGATATAAAGCAGATGCTTGACCTAGGATTTACGGAGCTGAGCATGGAGCCCGTTGTCTGTGCACCCGGTGACCCCTCTGAGCTTACTCAGGAGGATTTACCCGTTGTGCTCGACCAGTATGAGAAGCTTGCGGAGCTTATGCTTGAAAGAAAGAAGGAGGGCAGACCCTTCACCTTCTATCACTACATGATTGACCTTACGGGCGGACCTTGTATCTACAAACGCATCTCAGGCTGTGGTTCAGGTACGGAATATATGGCTGTTACTCCCTGGGGTGACCTTTATCCCTGCCATCAGTTCGTTGGCGATGAAAAGTTCAGACTCGGTGATATCTATAACGGCGTAACCAACAACGAATGTCAGCAGAGCTTTGCGGAATGCAACGTTTACGCAAGACCCGAATGCCGTGACTGCTGGGCAAGACTTTATTGCTCGGGCGGATGCGCCGCAAACGCATACCACTCAACAGGTTCGGTCAAGGGCATCTACAAATACGGCTGTGAGCTTTTCAAGAAGAGAATGGAATGTGCAATCATGGTTGAGGTTGCAAAGCTTCTCGGAGATGAATGATATGGACACTCCGATTTGTGATTTTGTTAAGGAATATTCAAAAAAAGAAATTACAAGAGCTCATATGCCCGGCCATAAGGGCGCGGATTTTCTCGGAATTGAGAAATATGACATAACCGAAATCAGCGGTGCGGACAGCCTTTATGAAGCCGACGGAATAATCCGTCAAAGCGAGGAGAATGCAGGCAGGCTTTTTGGCTGTAATACCTTTTATTCAACCGAAGGCTCGTCGCTCTGCATCCGTGCAATGCTTTATCTTGCGGTAAAAGGCAAAAAGAATCCGCTTGTTGCGGCAGGCAGAAATGCACACAAAACTTTTCTCAGTGCGGCGGCATTGCTTGATTTTGATATTCTGTGGCTCATGCCCGATAAGAATGAATCTTATCTGTCCTGCAGAATTACGGCAGAGAGTCTTGAAAATTCAATAAAGAATTCGGATAAAATTCCCGATGCGGTTTACATAACAAGTCCCGATTATCTCGGAAACACCGCCGATATCAAAGGTATATCCAAAGTATGCAAAAAACACGGAATACTGCTCCTTGTCGATAATGCACACGGAGCTTATCTCAGATTTTTGCCCGATTCCCGTCATCCGATTGATATGGGCGCAGATATCTGTTGCGATTCGGCGCACAAAACTCTTCCCGTAATTACGGGCGGAGCTTATCTGCATATTGCGGATGAAATAATCGCAAAAGACGCCAAAAATGCGCTTGCGATGTTCGGTTCAACAAGTCCTTCATATCTTATTCTGCAATCCCTCGACCTTGCGAATAAATATCTTGCGGATTATCCGAAAACCCTTGCAGAATTTGTAAATAAAATATATAATTTAAAAGAAGAGCTTACGGATTACGGCTATATCCTCTGCGGTGATGAGCCAATGAAAATAACCGTCAGAACAAAGCTTTTCGGATATACGGGAACGGATTTTGCGGAAATTCTGCGTTCGGAAAATATTGAATGCGAGTTTGCAGACCCGGATTTCCTTGTGCTTATGCTGACTCCGGAAACAGGAGACGGCGGAATTGAAAAAATCAGAAAAGCCATGATTTCGGTTACAAAAAAAGAGGCGATAAACGAAAATCCGCCTGAATACTGCTTGCCCGAAAGAGTTATGTCGGTTCGTGAAGCGGCATTTTCAGATTGGGAAACTGTTTCTGTAAGCGAAAGCGAAGGCAGAATTCTTGCTGCGGCAACGGTGGGCTGCCCCCCTGCGGTACCCATAGTCTGCGGCGGTGAAAGAATTGATAAAAAAGCAATTGAATGCTTTGAATATTACGGAATTGAAAAAACGGAAGTGGTAAAATGATTAAATTCGGAACGGGCGGATGGAGAGCTGTTATCGGCGATGATTTCGTCAAGGAAAATGTCTGCCGAGTTGCAGCGGGTATTGTTGCTCTTGCCCGTGAACAGAAAAAAGACGGAAAGCCCATAATTATCGGCTATGACAGAAGATTTTTGTCTATCAGTGCAGCTAAATGGGTTGCAGAGGTTTTGGCAAAGGGAGGAATTGAAGTTTGGTTTCTCAACCGTTCGGCGCCCACGCCGCTTATCATGCACACGGTAAAGGATAAGATGCTGCATTTCGGAATTGAAATAACAGCCAGCCATAATCCTGCAAACTACAACGGTATCAAGCTTATCGTTGACGAAGGCAGAGATGCTTCTCTTGAAGTAACAGAACGCCTTGAGCAGATTATTGAGGAAATCGGCGAGGTTGAGGCATATAATTTTGATGCTGCTGTTGAGGAAGGTAAAATTGTTTATATCCGCAACCCCTTCAACAAGTTTCTCGATGATATTATTGAGCAGCTTGATATGAAGGCTCTGCGTGAGAGAGGTCTGAGAGTTCTTTTTGACACAATGCACGGCTCGGGTGCATATCCTCTTCAGGTTATTTTCCATACCGCACGCTGCACCATCGATACCATCCATCTCAACAAAGACGCATATTTCGGCGGTATGATGCCTGCACCCACCGAGCAGACACTCTCGCTTCTCACGGATATGGTAATTCAGGATAACTATGACCTCGGCATTGCCATGGACGGCGACGGTGACAGACTCGGCATTGTTGACAAAAACGGAAGATATATCAATGCTAACGAAATTCTCTGTATGCTCTATCATTATCTTGTTAAGTATAAGGACTGGAAAGGTCCGGTTGTAAGAAATCTTGCAACAACCCATATGCTTGATAAAATTGCTGAAAGCTTCGGCGAAAAATGCTATGAAGTTCCCGTCGGATTCAAATATATCTCATCAAAGATTGATGAGGTCGATGCCGTTCTCGGCGGCGAATCATCGGGCGGTCTGACCGTAAGAGGTCATATCTACGGCAAGGATTCGGTTTATGCCGCATCGCTTTTTGCTGAGATGGTGAGCGTAACGGGCAAGTCTCCCTCAGAGATTATGGATGCTCTTGAAGCTGAATTCGGTCACTACGAAATGGTTGAAGACAATCTTGCTTTCGCACCCGAACGCAAGGCAGAAATCATGAAAATTCTGCTTGAAGATAAAAAACTTCCCGAGTTCTCAAAAACCGTTGTCCGTGTTAACTATGAAGACGGCTGTAAGGTTTATTTTGAGGATGACAGCTTTGTTATCTGCCGTTTCTCAGGCACAGAACCTCTTCTGCGTATTTTTGCGGAAAGCGGTAACCGCAACGATGCGGCAAAATACATAACCGATTTCAGAGAATTCTTGAATATATAAAAAATGCGACCTCTGTTTTTGACAGAGGTCGTTTTGCATTATAGAGGTTGTTTTGCGTTATTCAGGTTTGATTGGTTCGGTGCTGTCAACGGCAGAAACGGTGTTTTCGGGAACACCTTCGGAATAGAGAAGTTTGCCGTCTGCAGAATAAATCTCTGCGAAACTGCTTCCTTCAATTTCATTGTTTGAAAGAAGAGCGCCTGTATCGGAAATACTGCGACTGAAAAGTCGGCTTCTGTAAACAAGACCGTTGCCGTCTTTCATTTCAACATAAACAACAAGATGCTCACCGAATGGAATTTCAAAATTCCTGTTGAGCTTTACAGAATAATCAAGCTGACTGTCTCCGCTTGACATATCGGGAACAGCCACTATGCTTTCCGAGGCAAAAAACGATTCTTTAGCAGGATGTGCATTCTCAAAAGATGATATTGGTTTTCTTGAAAGCTCTTTTCCGTTTGATGCCTCAATAAGGTCAAGAGAAACGATTTCAAGATTATCGGTCTGTCCGTATATGCAGATATCCAGATTTCCGTTTACAGTTTCAATATATTTGCGGTTTTTGTTTGTGTTGCTGTAGCTTCCCGTAAAGCTTACGCTCATGTCGGGGAGATACTCGTTTTTAGGCGAAAAATACTGAATTGTTTCCTGAGTTCTGACGGTGTCATCTTCCGTGAAAACGATTTTTTCGGTTTTGCTTTCTTCAAAAAGAGGAATGGAAACGATTGCTGAAAAACTTCCGTTGTTTTCGGTCATGGAATACGCACGGCTGTTTATGTAAATTTCAGCTTTTGTTTTTCCTGTGATGTATTCTTTGGGGGTTATGGTGCAGATAAGTTCAACGGTATGATTATCTGTGCTCATTTTGCCGAACTCATAATTCTCGGAAGAAATAATACTTGCTTTTTCTTCCAGCATACGGTCAACATTGGCATAGATACTCTGAATTTCGTTGTGCATTTGATCTATTCTGTGGTTGCAGTTCGTACGGGTGCTTTCAAGGTTTTCGTTAAGATTGTAAATGAAATATCCGCATACTGTGACTGCGATGCACAGCAAAACCGTAATTACTTTCAGAATTTTGTTTTTCATAAATAACCCTCCTTTTATTTTACTATAACACATTTATATATCTGTTTCAACAGGTATATCGATTTCCATTGAATCGGGTGTAACGATGCAATCCATTGCAATTATTTTTACTCCCGATGATTCTGCGTTGCGGAGAGCTTCACCGAATTCGGGATGCATGTTGTCGTTGGGTCTGAAAAGACAGATTTCTTTCATCTGAATAACAAAAAGAATATACGCCTCATATCCCGCTTCGATGCAGGATATGAGTTCTTTTATGTGTTTGACTCCTCTTTCAGTGGGCGCATCGGGAAAAAGCGCAATACCGTCGGATTCGAGAGTGACGCCCTTGACTTCGAGAAAAGCTTTTCTTTCTCCGTCTTCAATGTAAAAGTCAAAACGGGAATCTCCGAAGGTGACTTCACGGCGGATAACCGCATCGGAAGAAAAAAGACCGCCTTTTTTCAGCCATTCTTCCGCCGCGGCATTGGGAACCTGAGAATCCATGTTGACAAGCAGATTCGTCTTGCCGTTACGGATTTTTTCGACCGCAACAAGGTCATATTTTGTTTTTCGGTCAGGGTTATCCGATTTTTCAAGATAAACCGTGCATCCCTCGGTGAGAAGCTCTCGGCATCTGCCCGTGTTTTTGACGTGAACGGTTTCTTCCGTGCCGTCAATCTCAACCTTTGCAATAAATCTGTTGGGACGGCTGATGAATCTGCCGCTGAATATGTTTTTATACTTCATAAAATCACTTCCGATTAAAGATTAATTTAAAATCGGTCATATGTCAAGGCATATAATTGTTGATTATTTTTTTATTATGTGTTATAGTTAACATGTAAAAAAATACATGCCGAAAGGAATTGATAATATGGCAAAGTATCTTATCGTTAACGCAGACGACTACGGAATGTGTCATTCCCCAAACGAAGCTGTTGCAGAGCTTTTTGAAGGCGTCTGGCTTAAGTCCGCAACAATCATGATGCCCTGCCCCACAGCGGCTGATGCCGTTAAGTTTTCAAACGACCACCCCGAGCACGCAATCGGCATTCACCTCACAATGACAAGCGAATGGGGCAAATACCGCTGGAAGCCCCTCACAAACGGCAAAACCCTTATCGACGAAGAAGGCTATATGTGGCATGAAAGCGATCAGGTTGAGAAGAATGCTTCTTATGA
>JAZSCL010000018.1:0-15244 GCA_045602905.1 Acutalibacteraceae bacterium | reverse complement strand
ATCTTGTTCTGCGGGTGATAACTTCCTGCTGGAACTTGATGTAATGACCGAGAATTTCCTTGAGGGTAAGCTGTTTGGGCTGACCGTCAACAAGAGCAATCAGAATTGCACCGAATGTATCCTGAAGCTGAGTGTATGAATAAAGCTGGTTGAGAACAACCTGAGGATTTGCATCTCTCTTGAGGTCAATTGAAATCAGCATACCCTTTTTTGACGAATAGTCGTTAACGTCGGAGATGCCTTCTATTCTTTTTTCCTTGACGAGATTTGCTATTTTTTCAATCAGGTCAGCCTTCTTTACCATATAGGGAATTTCGGTTATCTGAATTTCAAATCTGCCGTTTTTCTTTTCAATGATTTCAGCCTTTGCACGAACGGTGATTTTGCCTCTGCCAGTTGCATAAGCCGAACGGATACCTGCCCTGCCCATGATGAGACCTCTTGTGGGGAAATCAGGACCTTTGATATGCTCCATAAGACCGTCAAGGTCGATATCGGGGTTATCAATCATTGCGCACATTCCGTCGATAACCTCGCCGAGATTGTGAGGGGGAATGCTTGTTGCCATACCGACGGCAATACCGACTGAACCGTTAACAAGAAGATTGGGGAATCTTGAAGGAAGAACGGTAGGCTCTTTAAGACGGTCGTCATAGTTGGTGGTGAAATCAACGGTATCCTTGTCGATATCGGTGAGCATACGGAGAGCCATTTTGCTCATTCTGGACTCTGTGTAACGGTATGCAGCAGGTGGGTCGCCGTCAACGGAACCGAAGTTACCGTGACCGTCAACAAGGAGATATCTCATTGAGAATGTCTGTGCAAGACGAACCATCGCATCGTAAACCGATGCGTCGCCGTGGGGATGATATCGTCCGAGAACGGAACCTACGGTGTCGGCGCACTTTCTGTATGCCTTATCGGGGGTAAGACCGTTTTCGAACATTGTGTAAAGGATTCTTCTGTGAACGGGTTTGAGGCCGTCTCTTACGTCGGGAAGAGCACGGGATGTGATAACCGACATTGAGTAGTCAAGGAAAGCCTGACGTACTTCTTTGTTAAGGTCAACATTAATAATTTTCTGGGTATCTCTTGCGTCGCCAAAACTCATATTCAATCAGTCCTTTCCTATGTTATATATCAAGATTTGAAACATACTTTGCGTTTGTTTCGATGAATTCACGGCGGGGCTCAACCTTGTCACCCATAAGGATTGAGAAGGTTTCGTCTGCCTCCATTGCGTCTGCGAGAGTCACACGGAGCATGATTCTTGTTGCGGGGTCCATTGTGGTTTCCCAAAGCTGTTCGGGGTCCATTTCGCCGAGACCTTTGTATCGCTGAATATCGCAGCTGCCGCCGAGTTCTGCGATTTTTTCGTCTCTTTCGGCATCGGAGAATGCGTAGAAGAATTTCTTGCCCTTGCTGACCTTATAAAGAGGAGGCTGAGCGAGGTATACATGGCCTTCTTCGATAAGAGGACGCATATAGCGGAAGAAGAAGGTGAGGAGAAGGGTTCTGATATGAGCGCCGTCAACATCGGCATCGGCCATGATAACGATTTTTTCATAGCGGATTTTGCTGATATCAAATTCGTCGCCGATACCTGTTCCGAGTGCGGTAACAACGGGCTGGAGCTTATCGTTGCCGATAACTCTGTCGAGACGTGCTTTTTCAACGTTGAGCATCTTGCCCCAGAGAGGAAGGATTGCCTGATAGGTTCTGTCTCTGCCTTCTTTTGCAGAACCGCCCGCAGAGTCACCCTCTACGATGTAGATTTCGGTGCCTTCAGCCTGCTTTTCGGTGCAGTCTGCAAGCTTGCCGGGAAGAGCATTGCTTTCAAGACCCGATTTTCTTCTTGCCTGTTCACGGGCTTTTCTTGCAGCTTCTCTTGCTCTTGCGGCGTCGAGCGCCTTTGAGAAAATAGCCTTTGCAACAGCGGGATTTTCTTCAAAGTATGTCATCAGTTTGTCGTAAACAAGAGCATTTACGAGCGACTGAATGTCTGTGTTGCCGAGTTTGCCTTTGGTCTGACCCTCAAACTGTGCTTCTGTGAGCTTAACGGAGATGATTGCGGTAAGACCTTCTCTGACATCGTCACCGGAAAGCTTTTTGTCGCCGTCTTTGAGGATTTTGTATTTTTTTCCGTAGTCGTTGAATACTCTTGTAAGGGCGTTTTTGAAGCCTGTTTCATGAGTACCGCCGTCTACGGTGCGAACGTTATTTGCAAATGAAAGGATAGTTTCGTTGTAGCTGTCATTATAGAAAAGAGCAACTTCGGCGTATCTGTCACCCTTTGCGCCCGAGAAGTGAACGGGTGTTTCGTGGAGGGGAGTAAGACCTCTTACGCCTGTGAGATATTCTGCGAAGGAGGAGAGACCGCCTTCATAGCAATATTCACGCTCAATGATGTTTTCGGGGTCACGGCTGTCCGTAAGTCTGATTGAAAGACCTGCATTGAGGAATGCGGATTCACGCAGACGTCTTTCGAGCGTTTCGAAGTCATAAACGGTTGTTTCCTGGAAAATCAGCGGATCGGGCTTGAAACGGATGAATGTGCCTGTTTCGTTTGTATCGCCAACGATTTCAAGGTTTGTTTCGATGTTACCGCCCTTGACGAAACGCTGACGGTGAACGTGTCCTGCCTGAGAAACCTCAACCTCAAACCACTCCGAAAGTGCGTTAACAACCGATGAACCAACGCCGTGAAGACCGCCCGAAACCTTGTATCCGCCGCCGCCGAATTTACCGCCGGCGTGGAGCACGGTGAGAACAACGGTAACCGAGGGGAGACCCATTTTTTCGTTGATACCTACGGGGATGCCTCGTCCGTTATCCCTTACGGAGATAACGTCACCGGGTTCGATTTCAACCTCGATGTGTGTGCAGTAGCCTGCAAGAGCTTCGTCGATTGAGTTGTCGACGATTTCATAAACAAGATGATGGAGACCTCTCGGTCCGGTTGAGCCGATATACATACCGGGTCTCTTGCGTACAGCCTCAAGACCTTCAAGAACCTGAATCTGACTGGCGTCGTATTCTTCCGTAACAACGGTGTCCATTTCATCGGAGTCTGCTTCGAAAGCAACGATTTCTTCTTCTGTTTCTTCCTGAGGAATGTTTAAATCTTTGTTTTCAATATCCATGTTTTTCACCTTAATTTCCGTTTCCGAGCATTGACATTATGCCTTTTTTCTTTGCTTTTGCGGGCTTATATTTGGGAGGATTTTCAAGGCGCATTTTTGCACCTTTGCCGCTTGATGATGCAAGATATTTGTTGACGTTGATGACGGGTCCCGTCATATCTTCGCTCATATAGTCAACGCAGTTTGCAAGCATTTCCTGGTTGTTATCCATAGCGCCGAGAATTGTAACTGCGATAAGGCTCTGGGTTTCGTTTGTTCCGTCTTCATAGATTTCGTTGAGGAGGTTGAAGAGCCTCTTCATCTTCTGAGGATTGTTTTCCTTGATTGTTTCAAGAACAACGGGAGTACCGTGATTCATAAAGAAATCTTCGGGAAGGAACTGACCGTATTTTTCGCAGTTTGCCTTGTATTCCTCACGAAGCTCGGGATAGATAGTTGTGAATCTGTTTGCAAGGGTGTTGGGGTCGTAGGAAACAGAGCCGCTTTTTGCTGCCGCCTTGGAAACGGGGGTAGGAAGCTTCTGCTTTGCGGGCTTGATGTTTTTTGTGCCGAAGGATTCAACAAGAGTGTCGCTGAATTCATTTACAACATACTTGACATCCTTTGCGTCGGCTGTTTCGGCATCGAGAAGCGAAAGAGAAAGCTGAGAAAAATCGCTTGAATTGATTTCTCCTTCTTTGTTGACGCCGTGAAGAGAAATTTTATTGTTGAAATGCTCAATTTTAAGAGCTTTGTTTTCGCCTTTGAATTCGATTGTTATTCTGCCCGATTCGGTAACTGCGGGAAGCTCGCCCTTTTCAACACCTTCGGGAATAACTGCGGTAAAGCCGCAGTCTTTGAGTGTTTCGCCAAGACCGCCGACAATATCGGCGAGCACGGAATAGATATCAGCCATGTTAAGACTCCTTTACTACTCTTTATATAAAATTACAGTTTATTATAACATATATAAAATAATAAAGTCAATTATAAAATGAGATTTATTATAGAAATATAATATAATATTTTATAAAATTATCAGAATTTACATATATATTTTTGGTCACTATCCGGTTGACTAATCGCAAATGCTGTGTTATCATAATTTAATCATAAAGAATTACAATGGGTATGTGTCGGCATATTCCGACCCCCGATGAATAAAGGAGTATTACCATGAAACAAAAAGTTCTTGTTCTTTTCGGCGGCGTTTCAAGTGAGCACGATGTTTCTCTCAATTCCGCCTGCTCCGTAATCAAAAACATTCCCGCAGACAAATACGATATCGTTGCAATGGGAATAACCAAAGACGGCAGAAGCTTTGTTTACAACGGCTCACCCGATATGCTTCCCGATGAAAAATGGCTTGAGGATACTTCAAATCTTGAGCCTGCCGTTATTTCAACAGACCGCTCGCATCACGGCATCATCCGCCTTGCAAACGGCTGCGAAATCGAGAAAATCGATGTTGTTTTCCCCGTGCTCCACGGCAAAAACGGCGAAGACGGTACAATGCAGGGTCTTCTTGAGATTGCAGGCCTGCCCTATGTTGGCTGCAACACAACGGCAAGCGCTGTTTGCATGGACAAAGCCGCCACAAACGCCATGGCGGACTTTTACGGCATACCCCAGGCAAAGTGGGTTGCTTTTGATAAATACGCTTATACGGCCGATAAAACGGCTTTATTGGAAAATGCGGCTGAAAAGCTCGGCTATCCCATTTTTGTTAAACCTGCAAACGCAGGTTCTTCCGTAGGCATCAGCAAGGCAAAAAATATCGATGAGCTTGAAAAAGCCTGCGAAAAGGCGTTTGAGCACGATAAAAAGCTTGTGCTTGAAGAAGGAATCGTCGGCATGGAGGTTGAATGTGCCGTTATGGGTAACGATGAGCCCGTTGCATCGGTTATAGGCGAGGTTGTGCCCTGCAATGAATTCTATGATTACGACGCAAAATATCTTGCAAACGAAAGCGAGCTTCACATTCCTGCAAGACTTCCCGAAGAGAAGCTTAAGGATATTCAGAAAGCCGCAGTGAATGCATACAGAGCATTGGGCTGCACGGGCTTTACAAGAGTTGATTTCTTTGTGCGTGAAAGCGACGGTAACATCATGCTTAACGAGCCGAACACCATTCCCGGATTCACTTCAATCAGTATGTATCCCAAGCTTTTTGCGGCATCGGGAGTGCCTTATTCCGAGCTGCTTGACAAACTGCTTCAGCTTGCAATCGAAAGGTAAAAATCATGACAAAAGCAATAATAAAAATCGTTGACCGTCATATTCAGGACGGCGAAGAGATATCCTGCGAGCTTACCACCTCGGGCGAATTCGAAATAAATGAAAACGGTTGCAAAATCGTTTATAATGAAACCGATGAGGAGCTTGCAAACTGCGTGACAACCCTTGATGTTGAAGCATCAAAGAAAATTTCGATGACCCGCTCGGGAAAATACAACACCGAAATGATAATCGAAAAAGACCGCCGCCATTCCTGCTATTATGCAACTCCCTACGGCGAGCTTCTTATGGGGATTTACGCAAAGAAAATCGAAAACGGAGTTACCGGAAACGGCGGTACACTTGATTTTTCATATACAATTGATTTCAACAACGTAACGGCATCGGAGAATGAACTCTCTGTAACGGTTACACCTAAAATGGAGGAATAAAAAATGTCAGTTCTTGTTAAACAGGCGATAACGGAAATCCGTATGGCAATCATCGAGGCTGCGGGCAGAGCTGTTGCAGACGGCGAATTCCCCGAAGTGCCTCTGAGCGATTTTATTATCGAAGTGCCCGCAAACAAAGAAAACGGAGATTATTCGTCGAATGCGGCAATGGCATGGGCAAGAGACCTCAGAAGTGCTCCCCGTAAGATTGCACAAACCATCGTTGACAGACTTGAGCTTTGCGACACATTTGTTGACAGATGCGAAATCGCAGGTCCGGGATTCATGAATTTCTATCTCAAAGAGAGCTTCAATGCCTGCATAATCGAGGATATTCTCGAAAAGGGAAATGATTACGGACGTTCCGATTACGGCAAGGGTCAGAAAATAAATATCGAATTCGTTTCAGCAAATCCCACAGGTCCAATGCACATGGGTAACGCAAGAGGCGGCGCTCTCGGCGACTGCCTTGCAGCCGTTATGGATTTTGCAGGCTATGATGTAAGCCGTGAATTTTATGTTAACGATGCGGGCAATCAGATTGAAAAATTCGGTCTTTCTCTCGATATCAGATATCAGCAGATTTTCAAGAATGAAGATGCTCCCGAGCTTCCCGAGGACAGCTACCACGGTCAGGATATCATCGTGCGTGCTCAGGAATTCGCACAGATTCACGGTGACAAATATATCGATGCAACAGAGGCTGAACGCAGAAAAGCTCTTGTTGACTACGCACTTCCCAAAAATATTGCGGCAATGAAGGAAAACCTCACAAAGTACCGCATTGAATATGATACATGGTTCCTTGAAAGCACACTCCACAACGGCGGTGAGCTTGCGGAGACTCTTGAAATCATGAAGAGTAAGGGTCTTACATACGAAAAAGACGGCGCTCTCTGGTATAAGAACAAGGAAGTTCTCGGAGCAAGACTTCTCAAAGAGGGTAAAACTCCCGAAGAAATCGAAAAGCTTGAGCTTAAGGATGAGGTTCTTATCAGAACAAACGGCAATCCCACCTATTTTGCGGCGGATATCGCTTATCACCGCAACAAGCTTCAGATAAGAGGCTTTGACAGAGCAATCAACATCTGGGGTGCAGACCATCACGGTCACGTTGCAAGAATGAAGGGTGCACTTGATGCAATCGGCTGCAACGGTGATGACCTTGATATCATTCTCATGCAGCTTGTGCGTCTTACCAGCAACGGTGAGGTGGTAAAAATGAGCAAGCGTTCGGGCAAGGCAATCACACTTGTTGACCTGCTTGAAGAAATCCCCATCGATGCCGTTCGTTTCCTCTTCAACATGAGAGAACCCGGCTCACAGATGGAATTCGACCTCGACCTTGCGGTTGAGCAGAGCTCACAGAATCCCGTTTACTACTGCCAGTATGCACATGCAAGAATCTGCAGCATTCTCAAGAAGCTTGCCGCAGAGGGAAAAGAACCCAGAGAATGCACAATTCCCGAGCTTGTGCTTCTCAACGCTCCCGAAGAGAAGGAGCTTATCAGACACCTTGCATCGCTTACCGATGAAATTGTTAACTCGGCAAAGAACTATGACCCTGCAAAGATTACCCGTTATGCGGTTGACCTTGCAACCCTCTTCCATAAATTCTATAATGCCTGCCGTGTTAACTGCGAGGATGAGGCACTTATGCAGGCAAGAATCAGCCTTTGCCTCTGCGTAAAGAGAGTTCTCAACAATATCCTCACAATGTTCAGAATCACCGTTCCCGAAAGCATGTAATCAATTCTCAATTCGCAATGCATAATGCGTAATTAACAAATTAATTATAAAAAAACAAATGGCTTGAACAGGTTATTTCCCGTTCAAGCCATATTTTTATGCAGTTTTAGTCAAGCTCAAACTGTCCCGTATAGAGCTGATAGTATTTGCCTTTTTGTGCTATGAGGTCGTCATGGTCGCCGCGTTCAATAATTTCGCCGTGTTCAAGCACCATAATCGCATCGGAATTTCGGACGGTTGAAAGTCTGTGAGCAATAACAAAAACCGTTCTGCCTTCCATGAGCTTATCCATGCCCTTTTCGATAAGACGCTCGGTTCTTGTGTCGATAGAGCTTGTGGCTTCGTCAAGAATAAGCACGGGAGGGTCTGCTACGGCGGCTCTCGCAATCGCAAGCAGCTGTCTCTGACCCTGCGAAAGATTTGCACCGTCGCCCGTTATCATGGTGTTGTAGCCGTCGGGAAGGCGTGTTATGAATGAATCTGCGTTGGCAAGTTTTGCGGCGGCGATTATTTCTTCATCCGTTGCGTCAAGTCTGCCGTAAGCGATATTATCACGCACCGTACCTGTGAAAAGATGGGTATCCTGCAAAACCATGCCCATAGAACGCCTTAATTCCGCTTTTTTAATCTTTTTGATGTTGATGCCGTCATAGGTTATCTTTCCTTCTCCGACGTCATAGAAGCGGTTTATAAGGTTTGTAATGGTGGTTTTGCCTGCGCCGGTTGAACCTACAAAGGCAATTTTCTGGCCCGGCATCGCATAAAGCGAAACATTTTTAAGAACATCCTTCTTGCCGTCATAGCTGAATGTGACATCGTGGAAACGCACATCGCCCTTCCATTCGGTGTAGGTCAGAGTGCCGTCGCCGTGGGGATGCTTCCATGCCCAGATACCCGTTCTTTCGGAGCATTCGGAGATGCTTCCGTCGGGGTTTTTCTTCGCATTTACAAGTGTAACATAGCCGTCATCCTCTTCAGCGGGAGTGTCGATGATTTCAAAAATTCTTTCAGCACCCGCAAGGGCGGCAATGATGTTGTTGAACTGCTGTGAAATCTGTGTGATAGGCTGGAAAAACTGTCTTGTATAAATCAGGAATGTGAACAGCGCACCAACCGAAATTCCGAAGAAATGCTCCTTGGGAACAGTCATAATCAGCAGAGAGCCGATTGTAGCCGTTGCGGCATAGGTGATATACGACATATTGCCCATGATAGGCATAAGAATGCTCGCATAGGTGTGTGCATTGGTTGCGGCGTGGCGGAGATTACTGTTGATATCCGCAAAACCTGCGTTTGCCGCAGCCTCGTGGCTGAACACCTTGACTACCTTGAGACCTTCAATATATTCTTCGATATATCCGTTAACATCGCCCACGCATTTCTGCTGCAGTCTGAAATATTTTGCGCTCTGCTTGCCCAGCGTTTTAACAACAAAGAAGGCGGCAAAAAGCATCAGAATAACAAAAAACGTCAGTGCAGGGCTGTAATAAAGCATCATTGCGAATGTTCCCACAACGGTAACGGTTGAAGAAACAAGCTGAACAAAGCTCTGGCTGATGCATTCACGCAGAACATCGGCATCGTTGGTGTAACGGCTCATAAGCTCGCCGTGGGTATGGCTGTCGAAAAATCCGATGGGCAAATCCATCATGTGGTCAAACAAGTCCTTACGGATGGTGTTGAGGGTTTTGTGTGCAACCTGAAGCATGATTCTCGAATAGGTGTAAGACGAAATAACGCCGAGAACATAAATGATTGCAAGGGTTATAAGAATTTTTACGAGGGGAGCAAGAAGCTCTTTTGTTATTTCCGAGCCGATAACGGGAAGCAGGAAATCATCTGTTATTGTTTCAACAAAAGAAGTGCCGATAATTCCTGCAAGTGCACTGAATGCAACGAAAATAAAAACAAGAAGAAGCATAAATTTTGACCTGCCGAGGTAGCCGAGAAGCCTTGAAAACGTTGCTTTTGTGTTTTTTGGTTTCTGCGGATTGGGCATATTGCCCTTGGAAGGATTCTTGTTTTTGCGTGCCATTATTCAACAACTCCTTCCTGCTGTGATTTATAAACCTCGGAGTAGATTTCATTTGTTCCGAGAAGCTCATCGTGAGTTCCGATTGCATTTATCTTGCCGTCATCGAGAACAATTATTTTGTCGGCGTGCTGAATGGAGCTGATTCTCTGAGCAACGATAATCGTCGTTGTATCGCCGTGATTTTCCTTGAAGCCTTCACGAATTTTTGCATCCGTTGCCGTGTCAACTGCGCTTGTGCTGTCGTCAAGAATAAGCACTTTCGGAGATTTGAGAAGTGCTCGTGCGATGCAGAGACGCTGCTTCTGACCGCCCGAAAGATTAACACCGCCCTGGCCGAGATTTGTCTGATATCCGTCGGGGAACGACTCAATGAAATCGTGTGCCTGGGCTATTCTGCAGGCGTTACGGATTTCTTCGTCGGTTGCATCTTTGTTACCCCAACGCAGATTATCCTCGATAGTGCCCGAGAAAAGAACATTAACCTGCAAGACCATTGCAACGGCGTCGCGCAGATTCTTAAGAGTGTAATCCGCAACTGGTCTGCCGCCTACCTTGACAACGCCTTCCGTAACATCGTAAAGACGGGGAATCATCTGAACAAGGGTTGTTTTTGCCGAGCCGGTACCGCCGATGATGCCAACGGTTTCGCCCGATTTTATGTGAAGATTAATGTTGTCGATAACATTCTTTTTGCCCGTTTTCTTATATTTGAAGCAAACGTTTTCCATGTCGATATCGCCGTTTTCAACAATGAGAGAGGGGTCTGCGTTGTTATCGTTGATATCGGGAATTTCGTTGATAACCTCTGCAACACGGGTTATTGATGCCCTTGACATAACAACCATAACAAAAATCATTGAAATCATCATCAGCGACATAAGTATGTTGTTGACATAGGTTATGAATGCGGTAAGGTCGGCAATTTCCATAGTGCCTTTGATAACAAGGTTGCTGCCGAACCAGAGAATTGAAATGATGCAGCCGTAAATCGTCATCTGCATGAACGGGCCCGAAAGGATAAGAAGCTTTTCAGCCGAGATTGAAGCGTCCTTGAGTTCGTCGTTTGAGAGGCTGAATTTGTCTTTTTCGTGGATTGCCCTTACGAATGCCTTAACGACTCTGATGCCGATGAGCGTTTCCTGAATGGATGCATTAAGGCCGTCGTATTTTTTCATCAGCTTTTTGAATCGGGGGAGAGCAAGCATACCCATTCCGCCGAGGAGAACAAGCATAATCGGTGCGGCAATTGCAAAAACTCCGGAGAGATCCGCATTGATTTTGTATGCATAGGAGAACGCCATAACAAGCATTATCGGAGAACGCACAAACATTCTGATAATCATGGTGTAACCCATCTGAACGGTGTTTATATCCGTTGTCATTCTTGTTATAAGCGAGGGTGTACTGAATCTGTCAATGTTAGCAAATGAAAAATTCTGGATTTTTGCAAATATGGCTGCTCTTACGTTTGAGCCGAAGCCCATACCTGCCTGAGCTGCAAATCTTGCTGCACCTGCACCTGCGAGCAAAGAAAGCAGGGCCATAACAACCATTTTTCCGCCTTCTCTTACGATATATTCAATTCCTGCACCGCCGAGGATACCGTTATTGACCATATCTGCCATAACAAAGGGAATCTGCACCTCAAGATAAACCTCAACGATTATCAGCAGAGGTGAAAGAAGAGAAACAAGGCGGTAGCCCTTTGTCTGCTTCAAAAGGGTTTTCAGCATTTTTATCATCTCCCGAATAATATTCTAAAGCCTCTCAACACCCGTCAAGAGGCTTATGTTATCTTTGTACTTCGCCCGTGATTGCGTTTATTACATTATGGAAAACCGCAACATGAGAGTTTGAAATATATTTATCAAGATGCATCGAGCCGAAGAACCAGCGTCTGAAACGGCAGACCTCTGAGAGCTCTTCGAGGTAGGTGTTAAGACCCGTTACGCTTGCCGTTTCGTTATCTTTGAGCTTTAAGAAGCCCTTGATTTTCATGGGGGGCTCATGGGTTATGATGTAGTCAACCTGACAGTTGAGATTTTCAATGTTCGATGCACCCTCAAGCAATTCTTCACGGCTGGGGAATTCATCCTTCGACCATGCGTTTTCTTCAAAGCGGATGTCGATATCGGGGCTTTCGCCGCCGCCCATTGTGAAGAAAGTCATGTTGTCGATTCTGAAAATCTGACCTCTCATAAGGTGATAAACATTTCCGCAGATATTGTGAACCTTGCCGCCGTTCCATGTTGTTACGGGGTAGGCATTGAGAAGCTCAAAATTTTCGTGAGTGCCGTCAACAAAGCAGATGTTGAACTTCTTCTTGCTGAGCTTTTTAAGAATTTTCTGCTCGATTTTGCTGTTATCCCAAACAAAACCGAAATCTCCGCATATAATCAGAGTGTCGCCCTTTTTAAGCTGTTTGATTGCGGGTGAATCAAAACGGGAATAATCTCCGTGCATATCACCTGTTACATAAACCATGACGAACGCTCCTTTCTTATGACTTTTTAAAATAATATATTAATTTAATATACTCTTTTTTCAGAAAAAAATCAAGGTTTACGGCGGCGAATTTTCAATTTTACGAAAAAATACGGCATTGGTATTTATTTTTTCATAAATATATGATAAAATATCTAATCATATTTTTATTGGTGTTGTGAAATGAAAAAGTTATTGAGTTTTTTGTTTATATTTTCGATTCTTTCCTCAACAGTGTTCTCTTTTGGGGCAAATGCCGCATACGACAAGGTTATGGAGTCAATGGAGCTCTATTCGGACTGCGTTCTGCTCGTAAGTGCGGATAACGGCGAAGTAATTTTTGAAAAAAACGCCGGCAAGCAGACTTCTCCCGCCAGCCTCACCAAGGTCGTGACGGCGATTGTCGTGCTTGAAAACTGCGAGAATCTTGATGAGACGGTAACAGTTCCCGAAAGCTGTATCCGTGAGCTTGACGGTACGGGTAGTTCACTCGGCGGTCTTAAGGCGGGCGAGCAGGTCAGCATCTACAATCTGCTGTGCTGTCTCCTTATTTCGAGTGCCAATGAGGCGGCAACAACCCTTGCTGACCATGTTTTCGGCGGCGACAGAGATAAATTCATCTCTGAGATGAATGCCGTTGCAGAAAAGCTCGGATGTTCAAACAGCCATTTTGTTAATCCTCACGGTCTTGACGACGAAAATCAGTATGTTACCGCAAGAGATATGGCGGAATTCATGAAATATGCCATGGAATTTCCTGCATTTGAAGAGATTGCGGGCAAGGTGAGCTATGTTCTCCCTGAATCCAACCTTCAGGAAGAACGCACAATCCGCAACACAAATTATCTTATGAGCAGCGCATATGAAGATTACTACTGCAAATATGTAAGGGGCGGCAAAACAGGCTCAACCTCAACCGCAGGCAAATGCGTTGTTTCCACTGCATCGAAAGACGGCTACAACTACATTGCGGTTTGTCTCGACTCAACTTTTTATGATGTTGACGATGACGGTTATGAAGAAAACGGTGCTTTCCTTGACAGCAAGGAAATGTACGAATGGGCATTCCGAAACATTGAGCTTGTTGCTGTTTCCGATACAACGAGAATCGTCGGTCAGATACCCGTAAAATATGCAAAAACAACAGACTACATAACCCTCACTCCTGCCGAAACAGTCTACGGACTTGTTCCCGTCGGCACTGATTCGGGCAGTTTGTATATCGAGCTTATTGAGGATACGGTTCCCGAATTTGTTAAAGCTCCCGTTAAAAAAGGGGAGATAATAGGCAAGGCGAGGGTACTTTATGCAGGTGAAGCGATAAAGGAAATCGATGTTGTTGCAAGCATGGATGTTGAAATGGGATTTTTTGTTTTTCTCGGTGCAACGGCAAAGGCGATTTTCTCGAACTGGATTTTTAGAGTCATTGCTCTTGCTGTTATTGCCGCACTCGGTGTTCTGCTTTTCATCCGATATAGGAAAAAGAAGGAAGCTGCATCCGACAGCAAGGATTACAGAATCCTTAACTATAACGATTTCATGAAGCTCAAATAAGGAGGCAATATGAACATATACAAAGGCAGAGGAAAAAAAGAAGACGAAAAACAACTCATAGAAATGCTCGATGAAGTTTTTTTCGGCGAAGAAACATCTGAAAATAAGCCTGATTTCATGAGCCTTCTTCCTAAGCTTTACAAAGATAAATATAATCCCGGTTATAATAATTTAATCATAAAAGAAGATGAAGAAATCAAAGCGGCTGTCGGTTGTTATCCTTCAGAGGTAATTGCAGCAGGCAGAAGGCTTAAGGTTATGGGTATCGGCAATGTTGCCGTAACAAAGGATTGCCGCAGAAAGGGCTACATGATTGACCTGATGAACATGGCTCTTGATGTTATGAAGGAAGAGGATTACGACTATTCGCTTCTTGGCGGTCAGAGACAGAGATACGGATTCTTCGGCTATGAGCCTGCAGGATTTTCCTACGGATTTTATGCAGGCAAGGAAAATGCAAAGCGAATTCTCGGAAAAGATGAAGAATCGGGTTACACGGTGCGCGAGGTAACGGAAAACGATATCGGAATAATCAAACGCATAAAGGCAATCAATGAAGCGACCGCTTCATATACCGTGAGAAGCGAAGAGATGACGGTTGATATTCTTAAAAGCTGGAGAAACACTCCTTATGCCGCATTTGAGGGCGGGGAATTCAAAGGATATTTTATTGCGAGCGGTATTGATAAGAATATCAGTGAGCTTAAAGCTGAGAAGGTTGAAGATACTCTGAGGCTTATAATGTGCGGAACGGAATTCAGCGGAAGAGAAGAGATTCATTTCTGTCTTCCCGTTTTTGACACAGAAAGATGCAGCTATATGTCGAAAATATGCGCCGGCACGAGCATATATAATACCGATATGATTAACATTCTGAATTTCGGCAGGTTTATTGAAGCGTTTCTCAGCATTAAAGCGGAGAGGGTTAATCTTTGCGGCGGCACACTGAATTTGCTTATTCACGGTTGCAAGGCGGAAGAAAGGCTTGCGATTACTGTTGACGGGAAGAATGTTACAGTTACGCAAACATCTGCAGAGCCCGATTTTGAATTTGAACACAGAGATGCAATCAGATTTTTGGTCGGACTTTACTCCGAAGAGAGAAACAAGCTGCCCACATTTGCACAGAGCTGGTTTCCTCTGGATTTCTATGCTGCCGGTCCTGATAATGTGTAAATAAAGTAAAACCGATCTGAACAATTCCTGTTCAGGTCGGTTTTTTGATGCAAGCAAACAAAAACGGCGTATCCCGAAGGATACGCCGTAAGCTATTTAATTAAATTCTTGCGCTAATCTAATCAAATAAGCAAGAGATTGAAAGCTTTAATTATGCCTTCTTCTTTGTGCAAACGTATGCTGCTGCAGCTGCTACTGAGATAGCTGCGAAAGCTGCGATACCAACTGAAGCTGAACCTGTATCTTCGATAACAACTGCGGGAGTTGTGGGTTCTTCAGTTGTTGTTTCAGTTGTTGTTTCAACAACTGTTGTTGCCTTTTCGCCTGCATACATGTTCTTAATCTTTGACTTAAGAGTGTTGAGGAGATCGTTGATGCCGGGGATTTCGAAGTCAGCAAGTGAAGCTTCGAGATCTGCTACAGCGCCTTCAACATCAGCCTGTGCAACAAGGCCG
>JAZSCL010000017.1:0-31106 GCA_045602905.1 Acutalibacteraceae bacterium | reverse complement strand
GCAACTCCCTTTGCAAAATTATATTCCATTTATTTTCAGTCCTTTCGGGGAGTAATTTTCAAAAATAATGTAATATTATAACATATAAAATTAATCTTGTAAATAAAAGATTATGTTGATTGACAAAAATCTTTATGATATAATTTCATCACTGTGAGGTATGTTTATGCATAAAAAATATGACGCCGTTCTTTTTGATTTTGACGGCACGGTTGCCGACACGGGAGTCGGCATTTTCAATTCAATACAGTATGCCGTTGAATATATGGGTCACGCTCCGCTGAGCAATGAAACTCTGCGCACATTCATCGGACCTCCCGTTTTTGATTCATTCAAAAGGGAGCTTGGTCTGAATGACGAGCAAAGCGAGATTGCGGTTAACAAGTACCGTGAAAAATACAGCGAAAGCGGAATTTATCAGCTTGAAATGTATGACGGTATCAGAGAGCTTTTATCGGAGCTTAAAGCAAATGATATCAGGGTCGGAATCGCAAGCTCAAAGCCTGAAGGATTCATTATAAGACTTCTTGATATTCTTGAAATCAGCGGTCTTATTGATTATGTTTCGTGTCCCGAAGCAGACAAGGCAAACCGTGAAAAGTTTGAGCTTATCAACAGCTGTGCGGAACATTTCGGCATTGATAAAAGCAGGATTATCATGGTGGGAGACCGCCTTTTCGATATCAACGGTGCAAACATCGCAGGAGTTGAAAGCATAGGCGTAACCTTCGGCTACGGAAGCAAAGAGGAGCTTGAGAATGCAGGCGCAACCTACATCGCAAGCTCCGTTGATGAAATCCGAGATATTATTTTTCAGCCTTTTTGCAGGCAGGTGCATAGAATGCATAGAAAAGCGCAAAGCTTACTGCCATAAGTACAATAAGAACAATTCCCGCATCCCTTGTCACATCAAGAAGTGACGAGGGATTTTTTATTACCTGCCAAAGACTTGCTTCATCTGTGAAGAAATAGATCATTCCTGTTACGAAGAAATAAACAGGTGCGGCTTTCATGCAAAAATCCTCTGTTCTCATGGGTACGGGCACGGCAAGACCTCTTGCAACAACATTTTTCTTTGTTGCAACGGCGCAGAATATGAATCCGATTATACCGAAAATCACCATGAACAATATTTCGTAGATTTCTTCGTCGGGAAGCATTCCTCTGTCAATGAACATACCTGCAATTCTCATTCCGAGAGGTCTTGCAACTGTCAGAACAAAGGTGAAGAAAAGGCTCAGGACAGCGCTGTATGCAACATGAATCCACTTTTTCTTAAAGGGTTCTTCGTAATCAAACTTGCCTTCGCCCGCAACAAGCTTTTTGGGAAGGCAAACGAAAATCAGCATAAGTCCGAATCCCATAAGGAATCCCGTGAAGTATTCCCAGAGCGACCACGAGCCGTTCTCGAGGAATGCGGGAGGGGTAACCTTTGCGAGGAAGCCTCTGTCGGAATCGATAATAAGGAAAACATCAGCAAGGGTTATTGAAAGAGCCATAACAACATTCATGGCGGTTGAGATAAGAGCTGTCACCTTATCTTTGAATGCAACAAGAACTGTGAGAGATGTGAGAAGTGCCGCCGCCGAATATGAAATAACTCTTATGCTTGCGTAATAGTTTCTGCCGAAGGGGATTTTCTTAAACCATGCTTCCGAACCCAGATTTTTAATGAATGCCATCATCGGCGACATCTCTATGCCTTTATCTGCAAGACCTTCTTTGAACATATCAACCGCAGTGGGGCTGATATAGGGAAGAATGAAGTGGGAAACGCAGAACATGAATGCAGTTACAATAATATAGAAAACCGCAATGATTGTTATATAGTTTTTAATTTTATATTCTCTTTTTGAGAATAACGAGCCCATAAAAATCGAGAAAAGAGGCATCCAGCCGAAGCCCAAAAGAAGCATCACCCAGAGTCCGTAATAAGGGTTTATTTCTACCGTTGCAGCAAGCTCTTCACCCGTAAAAGGTTCTGTGCTTCCGAGATATCCGCCCATCTGACTGTTAAGAGTGCCCCATCCGCCGTTGGTTATACCAAGAAGAATTATTGCAGCGGGGATTGCCTCATAGCTCATCTTTCTGCGGTTGCCGAAGAATGCAAAAACAACCAGCACAAGCATTACGCCGACCGCAAACATCCCCCACATTGAGCCAAAGCCGTGTGAGCCTCTGACACGCCACATAAAGCCGGACATGATTGCAAAAGCAAGCACCAGGAGGGTCTTGACTCCTGCCGTAAGGTTTCTTGTTTCTTTGAGTTCCATAATCATTTCACCTCAAATTTCATTTTTATTTCGCCTTCAAAATCTTTCCATATAAATTCTTTTCCGCAAAGAGTCATATAACCGTGATGGCTGTCCTCCTTGGGAATTGAAGCTGAACCGGGATTGAGATAAACATAATTTTCGTGTTCAACACACTTGGGTACATGAGTATGACCGTGAAGAAGAACATCGCCGTTGCCAAGGGGAGGAAGATTGTTTTCGTTGAAATTGTGACCGTGTGTCATATAAACAAGCTTTTCACCCACGGGCATAACCGCATAATCCGCAAGAATGGGGAAATTCAGCACCATCTGGTCAACCTCTGTGTCGCAGTTGCCTCTCACGCAAAGAATTTTATCCTTCATTGCGTTGAGAAGCTCGATAACTTTCTTGGGTGCGTAGCCTTTGGGCAAATCATTCCTCGGACCGTGATAAAGAATATCGCCGAGAAGAATAAGCCTGTCTGCCTTTTCGTTTTCAAATGCCTCAAGCACCTTTTTGCAGTAAAATTCCGAACCGTGAATGTCGGATGCTATCAGAAATTTCATTTTCATCACCAATTTTGATTATAATATAACAAACCCCGAAATGCAACTGCAAATCGGGGGTAAATGTTAATTATTATCCTGAAATCTGCTTAAGAAAAGCTTTGTTCTTTCCTGCTGAGGATTGTTGATAACATCCTCGGGATTGCCTTCCTCAACAATAACGCCGCCATCCATAAAAATAACCGTATCGGAAACATCCCTTGCAAACGCCATTTCATGGGTAACGATGACCATCGTCATGTTTTCTGCAGCAAGGTCTTTGATAACCTTAAGGATTTCGCCCGTAAGCTCGGGGTCGAGGGCGGATGTGGGTTCATCAAAGAAAAGAATATCGGGGCTCATTGCAAGAGCTCTTGCAATCGAAACACGCTGCTGCTGACCGCCCGAAAGCTGGCAGGGATATGAATCAAGCTTTTCGGAAAGTCCGACTTTGGCAAGGATATCCTTTGCATTTGCATTGATTTCTTCAAGAATCTGCTTTTTGTTATGTCTCCAGTCCGAACGCTTCTTAGCCTGCAATTCGCAGGCAAGAGTAACGTTTTTCAGCACGGTATACTGAGGGAAAAGGTTGAATGACTGAAAAACAAGACCTACCGCCAGACGGTTTCTGCGGATTTCTTCTTTTGTAAATTTATGCTGATTTTCGGAATCAAAAACTATGTTGCCGTTAACCTTAATCAGACCCTTATCAGCTGTTTCGAGAGAGGTTATGCAGCGAAGGAGCGTTGTTTTACCGCTGCCCGACGAGCCGATAACCGAAAGCACCTTGCCCTCTTCAAGAGTGAAATCGATGCCTTTGAGAACATGGTTGCTCCCGAAGCTTTTATTAAGATTTTTTACTTCAAGTATTGCCATGTCAGCACCTTAACCTTTGTAATAATCCAGTTTCTTTTCTATGTAACCGAACAGAAGTGTAAGAAGTCCGCAGAACAGCAGGAAATATACTCCCGTATAGAACAACGGCCATATGACACCCTTTGCCGAAAAACGCTCTGCAGCTCTGATGATTTCGGAAACGGCGATAACTCTTGCAAGAGAGGTATCTTTTACCAACGTCATAATTTCGTTACCCATAGGAGGAACAACACGCTTAACGACCTGCATAAGCACAACTTTAAAGAAAGCCTGCGTTTTTGTCATTCCCAGAACCTGACAAGCTTCATACTGGCCTGCAGGTATGCTTTCAATTCCGCCTCTGTATATTTCCGAAAAATATGCTGCATAGTTTATAACAAAAGCAATAACCGCCGTCAACATTCTGTTGCTCATTGGGATATCAAAAAGCAATCCGGGAACATAAAAGACAATAAAAAGCTGGAGCATCAGGGGAGTTCCCCTGATGACCCATACAAATGCTCTTGTTAAATATTTAATTGGTCTGAATTTAGCCATTGAGCCGAAAGTTATGATAAGGCCCAACGGCAATGCAAACAAAAGAGTCAGACCGAAAATCTGAATGTTTTCCCAAAGCCCTTTTGCAAGAGCTTGTGAAACCTCAATAAACCCGTTGCTTGCACTCGCACTAAGTAATATTGCTGTCATTAATTCAAAACCTTTTCTTTAAAATCATTTAACGATAATCTGCTCTGCAAGCTTATAGTTTGCTGCGATTTCGTCAAGCTTGCCTTCTGCTTTAAGCTCTGACATTGCAGCGTTAACTTTTGCAGTGAAATCACTGCCCTTGCGGAATGCTGCGCCGTATTCTTCATCAGCGAATGCCTGTGATTCAACAACTGCAAGGTTTTCATAATCTGTACCTTCGCCGATCATGCCAATACTGCAAACATAGTCAACAACACAAGCGTCTGCTGTGCCTGCTGCAACTTCCATAAGAGCCTTTGCCTGTGTATCAACTGCGATGTAGTTTGCATTTGCAAAGAATTCATTTGTTGTTGCAACTTCTTCACCTGCAGATTCAACTTCAGCAACGATATTGAGTCCGTCAACCGATGTGATGTTTGCATTTTCAGCCTTAACAACAAGAACCTGCTTGTTTGCCATATAGGGAGTGGTTATTGACATTGCTTCAAGTCTATCATCAGTAATTGTCATACCGTTCCAGATACAGTCAATATTTTTTGCTTCAAGTTCGATTTCCTTTGAGTTCCAGTCGATTTCCTGGAATTTGGGTGTAACACCAAGCTTTTCGCAAACTGCAGTTGCAAAATCGGTTTCAAAGCCTGTAAGGGTTTCACCTTCAAGATAGTTCATAGGTTTGAAGTATGTAATACCGATAATAAGTTCGCCTTTGTTTTCGATGTAAGCTGCATCGCTGTCTGCTGCAACTGCATCATCGGGAGCTGCCGTTGTTGTTTCGTTGTCAGCTGTGCCGCCGCAGGCAGCCATTGTGAAGAGCATAAGAGCTGCAAGAATAAGTGCAAATAACTTTTTCATTTTTTTACTCCTTTTCAGCCGAGTGGCTTATTAATGTATTATTATATTAGCGTACTAAAGCGGTTTTGTCAACAGTAATTTTTAATTTATGCCGTTGCTTCCGTTCTGCTGTTGTAAAGCTCACTGTAAAATCCGCCTTTTGCCATAAGCTCCGCATGGCTTCCCTGCTCAACGATATTGCCGTCTTTCATAACAAGAATGACATCCGCATTCTTGATTGTTGAAAGTCTGTGGGCAACAATAAAGCTTGTTCTGCCCTGCATCATGGTTGAAAACGCTTTCTGGATACGGATTTCCGTGCGGGTATCGATTGAGCTTGTTGCTTCGTCAAGAATAAGCATCGGCGGCAGACAAAGCATTACTCTTGTTATGCAAAGAAGCTGCTTCTGACCCTGCGACAGACCCGATGCCTCGTCGGTTATCGGTGTATCGTAGCCTTGTGGCAGACGCTTTATGAAGCTGTGTGCATGGGCAGCCTTTGCGGCGGCAATGATTTCTTCATCCGTTGCCTCGGGCTTACCCATTGCGATATTTTCTCTGACAGTCCCCTCTTTGAGCCATGTATCCTGCAAAACCATGCCGTAGCTCTTACGCAGGCTCTTTCGGGTTGCACTGTTTATGTCAACACCGTCAACGCTGATTTTCCCTTCGTCAACATCATAAAAACGCATAAGCAGATTAACAACCGTTGTTTTTCCGCATCCCGTAGGACCTACGATTGCAACTCTGTTGCCGCTATCAACGGAAAGATTGAGGTTTTTGATAAGCTCCCTGTCCTTCGAATAAGAAAAAGCAACATTTTCGATTTCTACTCTTCCGTCAACATCGCCGAATTCATGTGCTTTTTCCGCATCGGGAGACTGAGGCTGCTGCTCAACCAATTCAAAAAGTCTTTCCGCACAGGCAAGTGCATTCTGCAATTCGGCAATAACGCCCGAAATTTCGTTGAACGGCTTTGTATACTGATTTGCATAGCTGAGGAAGCACGAAAGTCCGCCGACGGTTATTGCTCCGCTGACCGCCGCAAGTGCGCCCGTCAGACCTACACCTGCGTAAACGATACTGTTGACGAATCGTGTTGACGGATTTGTGAGCGACGAAAAGAAAATTGCTTTGAGCGAGCATTTCTCGTATCTCTCATTGATTTCGTCAAATTCCTTAAGAGAATCCTCTTCTCTTGAAAATGCCGAAACAACCTTCTGTCCGCCTATCATCTCTTCAACAAAAGCAGTCTGCTCGCCTCTTGTCTGCGACTGCAGCTTGAACATCGAGAAAGTTCTGCTTGCAATAAACCGTGCAACAAACAGCGAAATCGGCGTAAGAATAACCACAACAAGAGTGATTTTGAAATTAATTGACAGCATAAATCCGAGAGTGCCTAAGATGGTTACAACACCCGTAAAAAGCTGAGTAAAGCCCATAAGAAGTCCGTCTGCAAACTGGTCCGCATCGGAAATGATTCTGCTGACCGTTTCACCTGCAGGCTTTGAATCGATGTAACTCAGCGGTAAAATCTGAATTTTCATCATTGCCGCATTGCGGATATCACGAACAACGCTGAAGGTGATTTTATTATTGAGGGTATTCATTATCCACTGCGCCGCACCTGCAACGAGAGCAAGAATTCCTATCTGATAAAGATACGGTTTCAGTGCTTCAAAATCCACCCTGCCTGCACCGATGATTTGGTCAATCGCCTTGCCTGCCAGTACGGGAATATACAAACTGACGGCAACACTGAGCGCCGCAAGAATGATAGAAACAAAGAGGTGGATTTTATATCTGCCCACATAAAAAAGGACTTTTTTAACCGTTCCCTTGCTTGCTTTTGCTTTCATTATTCTTCACCCTCCTCATCAAACTGTGTCATATGAATTTCCCTATATACAGCATTGGATTTAAGGAGTTCTTCGTGAGTGCCGACGGTTGCAACGCCGTCATCGAGAACAATTATTTTATCTGCATGCATGATTGAGGATGTTCTCTGCGAAACAATGAATACCGCCGTATCGCCCTGATTTTCCGCAATGGCTTTTCTCATTGCGGCATCGGTTGCATAGTCGAGAGCGCTTGAGCTGTCGTCAAGAATAAGTATATCGGCATTCCTGATTATCGCCCTCGCAACGGAAAGTCTCTGACGCTGACCGCCCGAAAAATTCCTTCCGCCCTGCTCAACGGCTGCGTTTATTCCTCCGTCTTTCTTTGCAACGAAATCCGCCGCCTGAGCAATTTCAAGAGCCTTGTTTATTTCTTCATCGGTTGCATCGGGTTTGCCCCAGAGCATATTTTCTTTGACAGTGCCCTTGAAAAGCATTGCTTTCTGCGGAACAACAGCTATTTTTTCGCGGAGATTTTCAAGAGGAATTTCCTTCACATTCTCACCGCCGACAAGCACCTCTCCCGATGTTGCCTTATAGAAAGCAGGAATAAGATTAACAAGCGTTGTTTTGCCGGAGCCCGTGCCGCCGATTATGCCGACGGTTTCGCCCTTCTTAACGGAAAAGCTGATGTTTTCAAGAGATTTTTCGCCTGCACCGTCATACATGAACGATACATTTTTAAACTCTACTATATATTCGGCTTTTTCATTGATTTCTTCAGTGCCCTCGCCGCTTTCAACGGGAGTTTCAAGCACTGCGCTTATTCTGCCTGCACAGGCAACGGATTTTGTGATGTTGATAATAAGATTTGCAAATTTTACAAGCTCAACAAGAATCTGGGTCATGTAGTTATAGAGCGCAACAACCGCACCCTGAGTGATTATACCCGTATCAACACGGATTGCGCCGATATAAATAAGCACAGCAATTCCTATGTTGATGATTATGCAGGTTACGGGATTCATGAGTGCGGATATTTTACCCGTATATTCCTGAATTTTTGTGAGAGCATCGTTTCTTTCTTTGAATTCGGCAATCTGCTCATCTTCCTTGCAGAACGCTCTTATAACCTTTGCGCCCGTAAGGCTTTCTCTTGCCGTGCAGAGCACTTTATCGAGCGCAACACGAACTTTTTTATAAAGAGGAATGCAGAAAAGCATTATTCCGAAAACAACAACCGAAAGTGCCGGAATAACAACAACAAAGGTCATCGCAGCCTTGCTGTCAACGGTAAACGCCATTATCATTGCACCGATAACAACAAAGGGCGAGCGGAGAAGCAGACGCAGAGTAAGATTAAGACCGCTCTGTACGCTGTCCATGTCTCCCGTCATACGGGTTATGAGGGTTGAAGTGCCTGCTTTGTCAATCTGACTGTAGGAAAACCTGCCGATATGCCCGAATACGGCATGCTTCAGCCTTTTTACGAATGCAACGGATGCCTGAGCAGCAAAAAACTGAGCCGTTATCGAAAAAGCAAGTCCCACCGCACCGAGAAGCACAAGCACTCCGCACATCTTTATTATGTAATTTTTATCGGAAGCACCTATTCCGTTATCGATTATGCCTGCCATAACAAGAGGTACAAACAATTCAAGAATAGCCTCGAGCATTTTAAACAACGGTGCAAGCACGCATTGCAGACGGCTTCCCTTGAGATATTTCAAAAGTCTTTTCATTTTCAGAAACCTTTCATATTATTCGTACGACCGCACAGAGTCGCACCTCCGGATTGTAATTTGTTATTTTACCATATATTTACGCTTTTGTGAAGTGCAATTTGATTTATTAAAGAAATATTAAAATTGAAATTTATTCCATAACAGAAATATGTTTTGGTGTATATATGTTAATATTTCTATGTATGGATTAAAAATCGCAGGAGGAATCCCCCTATGAAAGTTACAAAAGAAACCCATTTCGGTATTCAGAGAAAAATAGTTGCAAATATGACATCCGAAAGCTGGGAAACCATCCCCCACAGCTCGTATGTTTATGAACCTGAGGTTTCAAGATTCCTTGAAGTTGTCAAGGAGCTTAACGCTTCAGGCAAATTCCCCGTAAAAATCACAATCAACACCATCATGCTCAAGGCTCTTTGCGAAGCATTCAAGGCAGCTCCGCAGCTCAATGCTCATATTGAATTCAACCGCAAGCTCGTCAGAGGCACAGTCAGAGAATTCGACGAAATACACGCAGGCATGACATGGATTCTCCCCAACGGCGAGATGATGACAATCACCCTTCATGACATCGGCAACAAGAATCTTGTTGAGCTTACCGAATACATAGCAGACGTTACAAGAAGAATCAAGAACACCGAGCTCACCGAGGTTATGTTCTCCGTTTCTTTCAATGACACAATCGAAAAACTCAAGAAAGGCAAAATCAAGCAGGCTGTTCTTCGTCTTTTTGGTGCAAAAACGGGTAAATACAAAGTAAAAACTCTTTCGGGCAAAGCAAAGAAGGATTACTATGCAATCCCCGAAACCGACAGACTCACCGCTGACGACATCAAGCAGGGCACGGTTACAATTTCAAACATCGGTTCACTCACAAGAGGCATCCCCGGCAGAGTTACCATGCTTTCAATCATTCCTCCTCAGGTTTTTGTTGTCTGCATAGGAGCTGCGGTTAAAAAGCCTGTTGTTAAGCAGGATGAAAACGGCAATGACATCATAACCGTCGGCTATGAAATGCCCATCGACCTTGCTTTTGACCACAGAGCCCTTGACTTCGGTCAGCTTGTTCCCTTCATCGAAAAGCTTGAGGATATTTTCAAGAATCCCGAGCAGATGTATAATTGGTAAAAATCCGGACTGCATCCGTTTTGAACGGGTGCAGTTTTTTGTTGGAATTTGTCCGATTTATTCTTTACAATCCGTTCATAATATGATAGAGTAAAAGTGACAAAATTTTCAGGAGGTTGAAACCATGTCAAAGAAAAAATTTGATCTCGGCGACGGAATCTATGATGCAAAGCAGCTCGGTTATCCCAGAATGACTCTGCTCGGCTTCCAGCATATGTTTGCAATGTTCGGTGCAACGGTTCTGGTTCCCGCACTCACAGGTCTGAGCGTTTCGTCAACTCTGCTTTTTGCAGGTCTAGGCACGCTCCTTTTCCATCTGCTTTCAAAAGGTAAGGTTCCCGCATTCCTCGGCTCATCCTTCGCTTTCATCGGCGGCTATGCAGCAATAACAGCCATCGGAACAGATGAATCAGGTAACGCAGTCAATGACTACAGCCTTCTTCCTTACGCTTGCTTCGGCGTTGCGTGCGCAGGTCTTCTTTACCTCGTTCTTGCAGCTCTCATCAAAGCTTTCAGCGCAAAGAAGGTTATGAAATTCTTCCCGCCCATCGTAACGGGTCCCATCATCATTGCAATCGGTCTCACCCTTTCATCGAGCGCAATCTCAAACTGCTCAGCTAACTGGCTCGTTGCCGTTATCGCAATCGTAATCATCATCGGCTGTAACATCTGGGGCAAGGGTATGATTAAGATTATCCCCATCATGCTCGGCGTTCTCGGTTCGTCGCTCATTGCTGTTATTCTTCATTTTACAGGTGCTATGGAAACTCTTGACCCCGCTAAGATTGAAGCTTTCAAGTCTGCAGCATGGATAGGCCTCCCCTTCCAGATGAAAGACACTGTTTTCGGACTCTTCGCAGGCGATTTTGATAAAAACCTTCTTGTAAGTGCAGTTATCACAATCATGCCAATCTCCCTTGCAACAATGGTTGAGCACATCGGCGACATTTCTGCTATCAGCTCTACTTGTAAGAGAAACTATATTGCTGACCCCGGTCTTCACAGAACACTTCTCGGCGACGGTCTTGCAACAACAATCGCATCTCTCTTCGGCGCTCCCGCAAACACAACCTACGGCGAAAACACAGGCGTTCTTTCCCTTTCAAAAGTATTTGACCCCAAGGTTATAAGAATTGCCGCTTACCTCGCAATTCTTTTCTCATTCTCGCCCAAGTTTGCCGCACTTGTAAGCCTTATGCCCACAGCAACAATCGGCGGTGCATCGCTTGTTCTTTACGGTATGATTTCCGCAGTCGGTGTTCGCAATGTTGTTGAAAACAAGGTTAACTTTGAAAACACAAGAAACGTTATCATCGCTGCAATCATCCTTGTTCTTTCAATCGGCGTCAACTATGCGGGTGCAATCCAGATTCCCGTCGGCTCGGTAACAATCAGCCTTTCGGGTCTTGCGGTAGGCGCTCTTGTAGGCATCATCCTCAACGCAATCCTTCCCGGCAAGGATTATGAATTCGGTTCTGATGAAAGAGGCGACAAATCCGTTAATTTCAAGGTTTGATCCTTAACTTAAAATTCATTCGGGAGCAGGCTTCACCGCCTGCTCTTTTCGACTTTATAACCAAAAACAAATGCCATTTACTGTATATAATTCATAAAAAAATATTGTGGTATTGAAAAAGCATTAACAGTGTGTTAAAATAACTTGAATAATATTTTTATAAGGAGAGATTTCATGGCATCTGAGTCAACCGCTAAGGTTCTTGAAGAAAAGGCTCCGTCCGCTGTTCCCAAGGACAGACGCTATGTCGGTTCAAAAGAAACCTTTGCATACATACTCGATGATATTGCACAAAGCTTCAATATCGGCAAGTATAACGATGTTTTTATAATGAACATCCTCAAAATCGACCTGATTCTTCAGTCGGTTACAAACGCTGTTATCACCGTATGGGATATCGTCAACGACCTTTTCCTTGCAGCTATCGTTGACAAAACACGTACCCGTTGGGGTAAATTCAAGCCCTGGCTTGTTGTTTACGCCGTTCCCGGTGTTATTCTCACCGTTCTTTTCTGGGCACTTCCTTTATTTATGGGAACAGAAGGTATCGGAAACAACATTCCGAGGTTTTCAATGTATCTGCTTCTTCAGATATTCTCAAACCTTGCAAGCTCCCTTATCTCCATTGTCCGTCAGGGTATGACCTCAACCATCACACCGAATATCATCGACAGAACCCGACTGATTACCTCAGCTAACCTTCTTTCCGGCTTTGTTGAAAAAGCTCCTGAAATTCTTATGGGTGTTCTGATTGATATTTACATCAACAGCCCCGCAAAGCAGGTTCTTCAGGTTACCGATCCCAATATGTATCAGGCAGGCTACAACAAACTGTTCGTTCTCGGCGGTGTTATCACAGCAGTTGTATCAGGTCTTTTCGCTCTCTTCTATGCATTCGTTGCAAAAGAAAGAGTTATGCAGACTATTGAAAAGCCCAGCATTTTCAGCGGCATCAAATCGGTTGTTACAAACAAGCCTCTTCTTCTCATCACTCTTTCCGAATTCCTCGGTGCATTCAGCCTTAACTCAGGTACAAACCTTTACTACATCGAAGTTCTCAACCTTGCATCAATGTCAACAATCGTTGGTATTCCCGGTGCGGTTGTTTCTCCCCTTTCCTATTCATACGTTCCCTGGGCACGCTCCAGATTCTCAACAAAGGCTCTCTGGATTGCAGGCTCACACGTTGACAGCGTTCTCATGCTCGGCGTTTATGCGGCAGGTAAGTTTATCAAGATAGGCGGAAAGCCCGGTTACGAAAGCCTTGCCGTTATGATTCCCTCGTTCATGCTTCGTGAAACAATCTGGATGTTCTTCTGGGGTATCAGAAAGGTTATTCCCGAAGAAATGAGAAACGAAGCTATCGACTACGGCGAGTGGAAGAACGGCTTCCGTTCAGAAAGTATGACCGGCGTTGCAAAAGGTCTTGTTACCAAGATGGTTGGCGGCGTTAAGAATGTTATCCAGCCTCTTCTCTTCAAGGCTTTCGGATATGACAACACCAAGAATCAGGGTGCTCAGACTCCCGAAGCACGCTATGCGCTCTTCTTCATGTGCACTCTTCTTCCCGTTGTTACCGGTATACTCAGCATCATTCCTCAGCTCTTCTATGACCTTCAGGGTGAAAAGAGAGACAGAATGTATATGGAACTCCATGAAAGACGTAAGGCTATTGCAGCCGAAGTTAAGGAGTTCAACGAACAGACAGGAACAGAAGAAACAAAATAATTCAACTAAAGCCCTGACATTTGTCGGGGCTTTTTTCGGTGATATTATGATAAACAAAATCAAAAAAATACTGTCCGCAAAACCGAATTCCGTAATCGCAATCGACGGAAGCTGTGCTTCGGGCAAAACAACCCTTGCCGCAGAGCTTGCAAAGCGTTTTGATATGCAGATAATCCACATGGACGATTTCTTTCTGCTTCCCGAAATGCGTACCGAAGAAAGGCTCTCACAAGCGGGCGGAAATGTTCATTATGAACGGTTTATTGATGAGGTTGTTAACGGAATCAGAATCGGAAACGAGTTTTCTTACCGTGTTTTCAGCTGTAAAAAAGGCGATTTCAACGGAACAAACACAATCAACCCGAAGAAACCTATCGTGATAGAGGGTGCATATGCGCTGCATCCCGTAATACCCGATATTTACGATCTCAAGATATTTCTCGATGCAAACCTTGACACCCGCCTTGAACGCATTGAAAAACGAAACGGTGCAGACGCTCTTGAAGTTTTCAAATCAAAATGGATTCCTTTGGAAAACCTGTATTTCAACGCTTTTGACATAATGAACAAATGCGATATAGTTATAAAATAAAAATGGCTTGTATGGACAAAATCCATACAAGCCTGTTTTAATTCTGTGATTATTCAGCGAAGCCTGATTCTACAAGCTTTACAAGCTCGTCAACAGCCTGCTCTTCGTCGGGACCGCCTGCAATGATTCTGATGCTTGTGCCGCCCATGATACCGAGCGAAAGAACACCGAGAAGGCTCTTTGCGTTTACTCTGCGCTCTTCCTTCTCAACCCAGATTGATGACTTGAATTCGTTTGCTTTCTGGATGAAGAATGTTGCGGGGCGTGCATGAAGACCTACCTGATTCTGAACTGTTACATCTTTTACGTACATAATATATATCTCCCAAATGAAAAATTTCGTTTTAACATATTACATATTATATCATAAAACTTCGCTTCGTCAACAATTTTAAACACAGTTTTGACCTTTACTGCAATAATTCGGCTTGTCGGCCAAAGTGAAGGCAAACAAAAAATCTTGTTTTGTTGAAATTGACTATAGAAAAAATAAAAATTTCTGCTACACAAACGCTTTCAGGAAACAATTGATTTTCCAAATCCGCAAAAACAAGTTTCCGCACTATTATTTTATGCAGAATTATCCGCAGGATACCCTGCATAAAAAACAAAAAGCCTGTGCCTGTCATAAAAGGGGTTTCAGGAAGAAGTGCAATGCATAATACAACTCCGTCAACACTGCGCTTCTCCTATCCCTTTAGTTCCCGGCATAGAATCCGGTTCCAAGACACTTAGCACAAGTTCTCTCATTGCCTATAGTTTAATTATTTTCAAAAACAAAGTCAATATATATTTTTTATATTTATTATGAACAAAATTCACACTTTTGAGGTAATTTCGTACAAAAAAAGACACTTTGTTACGCAAAAATAACAAAGTGTCCGATTGTTGTTCTGATTAAAGAACGTAGATTATAACTTCTCTGTTGCCCCAGTCATAGCACATATCTCTGTTTGCCATGTAAAGGTCGATATCGGTATTTCCCATTTTGACAAATCCGCCTGTATCAGCCGCAATGCAGTAGCCGTAAACATAGCTGCCGTCTGCGGAAACAACATAAAGCTCTGTTCCGTAGGGAAATTCCTTGGGGTCAACTGCGATGTGTCCGGGCATGGGAGTTCTGCCTGAAGCTGTTGCAGGGTCGCCCGTGTATGCGGTTGCCTTTCCCTCAACAGTGTATTTGAAATCAACGGGAATTCCGTTTGCATCAAGCTCAAGGTCTGCAGGAACAGCAAGCTCCGACATAGGCTGAGCTGTGTTCTTATACGCAGAAAGAACTGCTCTTTTCTTTGTTCCTACCTTTTTAACCTCTGCAACAGGCTCTGTGGTTATTTTTTCGCTGTCAAGAGCGGTTTCTGTAAATACGCCGTCTATATACTTATCCTTATAAACAAGAACCTTTTCGCCATTCTTGCCGGCAGTAACAATTTCCTCTTCATCGATATACATATCGGCTGCCGGAATGATTTTTGTTTCGTATTCAACGGTCTGTTTTTCTTCTCTTGTTTCAAAATCCACTCTGCTGACCTTGATTTCGGTGAATCCGTGAAGTTCAGTATCAAGAGAGGGAACTACTATATCGTTTTCGTCAACTTCAACGCCTGCTTTTTTGAGTGCATCTGAAACATTGCCTCTTGCAATACAGAGTTTTTCGGTTTTTCCGTCAACTGTAATGCTGACAGTAAAGGCTCTTTTGATGAAAACTCTCATGCCGTCAAAGATTTCTCTTGCGGTGCTGAATCCGAGGTCATCGCCTTTATTGATAACAATGCCCGACTTCCTGAGAAGCTCGGCAAGAGTGTTGTCATAACCTATAAAATATGAAATTGCACCGTTATCTTCAACTCTGATAACTTTTGCTCTTTCGATGGAAATTGTTCCGCCATTCGTTTCGTCATAGTCTGAAAGATCAAGCTTATCGTTTACATCGAGCTCAAAGCCTGCAAGGTTAACGATTTCGTAGGGGTCTTCTGAATCAACAGAAACATCCACCGATTTTTCTCCGTCTGTTACGGTAACAACCGAATATGCACTCGCATATGCAAGCGTTGAAACGGTTACCGAAAAAGCAATAAGAACCGCAACAATAACCGAAATTGTCCTGAAGCCGATTCCGCGTGATTCCTTGCTTACGGATGCTGAATTTGTAATCATAATAATCTCCTTAGATTGGCGGAAACATCCCATACCGTGTTATATTCCGTAGGGTTTCCGCGTTTTCTTCGATAAAATACCCGATTCCATTTTGCAACGGGTGTCATTATATTGACAAAAAATCGATTTGTCAAATCTGTCACGAATAAAATTTTGTTGATTTTGCACAACAACAACAGCTCTTTTTGCCAATAATGAACTATACCACCCCCGTTAACGACCCGAATTTTGTCAAAAAAAGTCAATTCTTTTGTGTAAAACAGAAAAAGTTACAAACGGTTACAAAATCGTAAAAATCGGTTACATTTTTCTGATTTGCAAAAATACAGGCTGTCTTCATCTGCCAACTCTGCCAAAAACAGCCTGCATAAATATTATAGTATAAAACACCGCTGAATATTCAGAATTTTTTGTTCATAACAAAAGACCGGCTGAAATTAATCAACCGATCTTTATATATTATATATACATTATATAATATTATCTTTCAGCTCGCTGAAAAGGATTTTTTCGTGATTCCTCTCAGCATCAAGATAATAAACCTCACCGCCGTCATTGCCCTGCAGAGTGTAGAATTTTCCGTTATCATAAACAAGAGCCGCACCGTTTTCAAGAGCGATTCCCGAATATTTTCTGCCCTTTACCGCCTCGGCATACGAAGGCCAGTTTCCGCCTTCAAAATGAGGGCAGTTGCTGAATGGAAGCAGACCCAGACAGTCAACAAACATAAACTTATGGTCAACATCGCAATCGTCATATCCCTCGGCAAACCAACACATTGAGCCCGAGCTGTAGCCCGAAAGAATCACGCCTTTTTCATAAGCTTTTTTAAAGATTTCATCCGCTCCCGTTTCTTTCCATGTATCCATGAGGAATTTGAGATGTCCGCCGCCTGCATAAACAATATCGGCAGAAAGAATCTTTTCTTCCACTTCCTCTTTGGTCAGCGATTTATCCGTCAGAAGCAAGGCGGAAACACTGCAACCCAGACCGATAAACAGCCTGAAAATATGCTCGTCGCCATTGATATCATCAAAACCTGCAGTAGGCACAAACAAAACAGACGGGTTTTTCTTTTTTGCAAGAGAAACAATGTGCTCAAAAATCGGGAGCACCTCGTTATCGCAATATCTTCCTCCGCCAACACCGATAATAATTCCCATCTTTCAGACCTCCTTGATTTATTTATTCTATCACATTGAAATTCCTCCGTCAATGACCTTGACAAAGCAATCGTTTTGATTTACCATTGATTTGGTGATAATATGTATAAACAAAAACTGTGTTTTGCACTGTCCGAACAATTCGGCATCCCCCTTGGTGAGCTGATTCTTCTTTTGAAGAAAACAGGATTTGACGGCTTTGCAATTGATATCAGCAACAGAAAAACGGACGCCGCCACTCTTGTTGAAATCGGTAAAAAAGAAAACATGATAATTCAGTCGCTTCACGCACCGTTCAACAAATCCGATGATATGTGGTTTGAAGGCGATTTGGGCGACGATGCTCTCAAAGAGCTTCTTGAAGATGTTGAGCTTTGCGCAAAACTTGAAATCCCCATCATGGTTGCTCACACATTCATCGGTTTTGACAACGACAACATCCCCACGCAGCTCGGCATTGAACGTTACGGCAAGCTCGTAAAAAGAGCAAGCGAGCTTGGCGTTACACTGGCTCTCGAAAACACTGAAGGCGAAGAATATTTCGATGCGCTTATGGATGCATTCAAAAGCGAAAAATCCGTAGGCTTCTGTTGGGATACAGGTCATGAGCTTTGCTATAACCGAGGCAGAAATCTTATGGCAGACTACAGCGAAAGGCTTGTTGCAACTCATCTCAACGATAATCTCGGTGTGCGTGACTACGGCGGAAAAATAACATATATTGACGATCTCCATTTGCTTCCGTTTGACGGGATTGCAGATTGGAATAGAATTGCCCGGAATCTTGCCGCAAGTCCGTTTGACGGTCCTTTGACATTCGAGTTGAACACCGTCAGCAAACCCGGAAGACATGAAAACGATAAATATTCCGCAATGCCCGTTGAAAGCTACATTGCCGAAGCATACTGTCGGGCGTGCAGGATTGGGGCTCTTTATTTAAAAGCAAAGGAGACTTTGAAATGAGCAACGAAAATCAGACATTGACCAAAAAACAAAACATAATTCAGGTTATTAAATTCGCACTTTTCTCTGCATCGGCGGGAATTATTCAGATTGGTTCATTCACTCTGCTGACCGAGCTTACGGAGTGGGATTATATCTATTGCTACCTGCCTTCGCTTATTCTTTCTGTTTTGTGGAACTTCACATTCAACAGAAGATTCACCTTCAAATCTGCCAACAACGTTCCCGTTGCGATGCTCAAGGTTGCACTTTTCTACTGCGTGTTCACTCCCTTGTCAACCTGGGCAGGTCACAAGCTGACGGGCATGGGAATCAACGATTATATTGTTGAAATCGGCACAATGGCAGTTAACCTCGTTACGGAATATATCTACTGCAGATTTGTTGTTTACAGAAACTCAATGAATACCAGAAAATAAAAAAGAGGCTGTCTCACAAACAAAGTGAGACAGCCATTTGCTTTATTTCAGAACTCTTTCAAGCGTTTTTCCAAGGATTTTTTCCTTGCATTCTTCCGAGATATCGAGGCTTCTGAATCTTTCAATATCATATTTGATATGCTCGGGTTTTGCATAGGGGAAATCAAGGCCGAAAATGCTGTTATCCTCACCCGTCTGGCCGATAACAATTTCAAGCTCATCGTCGGTCAATGCCCATTGGTCTCCCTTGCCCTTGCGGTTGGTTATACTTGTCCAGCCTGCAAAAACGTTTCCGCCGTTGCGTGAATTGTTGCACATAACAGCAAGCGCCTCTTTAAAGAAATGATATCCGCCGATATGCTCCATGCTGAATTTCAGATTGGGAAAATTCCAAGCTACCTCGTCAAAAAGCAAAACACGGTTATCACGGAGTCTGTGCCAGTGCATTCCCGAATGGAAGGATATGAAAAGCCCCAATTCCTGTGCTTTTTCATAAACCTGAAACGCTTCGGGTCCGTCAATAACAAACTCCTGATATGGCGGGTGCATTTTTATGCCTTTGAGTCCGAGGTCAGCTATTCTTTCAACCTCATCACTGAGATTCTGTTCAAAATCAATCGTACCGAAGCCAACAAGTCTGTCGTTACCCTTGATTTCATTTGCGAGCCATGTGTTTGAGCTCCCCTCAAAACCGCCTTCGTGGAATCTGTCACTGAAGGGTGCAAAAGCAACAGCTTTATCGATTCCGCATTCGTCAAGGAATCTCATAAGGCTGTCAACGCTGCCTTCGGGTCTTATTTCTTTTGGAAAAACATGTGCGTGATTTGCAAAAATCATTTTTATCACTTCCTTATTTTAAGCATAAATCAATCAAAAAAATTTGTCAATAAAAACTCTTTTTATTTCGGTAATACTATAGAGTGAAATGATTCGGACTCCATACGGTTTTGAAAGGCATACGAGCATATGTCAAAGAAAAAACGCTTCGATGGGTCGGAAATCCGACCTTTACGGCGTATTTAGTTCAAATCATTTCACTCTAAATGATTATAAACGAAAGGAGATTTTATGAATTCATCAGACAGCTATAATCTGCTTCGTGAATGCAGCGCAGGCTTGAAAACGGCAGTTGCTTCAATAGACGATGTTCTGCCTTATGTAAAGGAAAAAGAGATGAAACAGATACTTCAGGAAAGCAAGCGTGACCACAAAATTCTTGAGAAAACAGTTGATGCGGAGCTTGAGAAAATGGGCGCCGACAGCAAAGAGCCCAATGTTTTTGCAAAGGGTATGTCGAAGGTTAAAATCAACACCGAGCTTACCTTCAATCCCACCAAAGCTCAGGCGGCAAGCCTCATCACAGACGGCTGTGACATGGGTGTTAAATCCATCAACAAGTATCTGAATCAGTATCCCGCCGCAAGCGACAGCATTAAACAGCTTGCAAATCAGCTTTGCAGACTTGAAGAAACACTGGAAGACCAATTGAGAAATTATCTTTAAAAAATACCGTATTGCGAAGATTACTCTCCGTAATACGGTATAAATTCAAAATGTTTCAACTCTGAACGAATAAACAGCTCCGTCAACGATTTCAACCTGGTCTGCGCCTGTCATGGACAACTCATCGTTAATATAAAATGCCCAGTATGTGCCGTCAACGTCATAGTCGGCAACGATACCGTCAACTTCCTTTATGTATATGCCGAATTCGCCCTGCTCGCCCTTGATGCGTTCGAGCTCCTGAAGAACTTTACCTACATACTGCCCATTGGTATGGATTGTTGTCTGTTTTTTGTTGCCGTCTTTGTCAACAACCTCAAAAACAAAGCTCTTTTCATAGCCGTCATCCTTGGAATTTACGCTCACATCCACCGTGGTTGTTGTTTCGATATCCTTTTTATTTGCACAGCCCATCATTACAGACGAAAAAGCCAGTGCAAAAACAAGAACTGCGATAATTAATTTTTTCATGATTAAATCTCCTTTTAAATAAAAATGCCTCTCCGTTTCGGGAGAGGCAGAATGTAAAAAATTACTATAATTTCCTCCGCTACCCAAGGCAAATAATATCCATGCATAAAACGGCGTTCCGACTGTAACGGCAATGGCTGTTGCGACGGATTTTCACCGTGCTTTCCCGTTTCTGCACATATCAAATTTTATTTAATCAGAAATCAACCTTAAGGTCATAGTAGCAGCACTTGAAGAGCTTTTCCATCTCTTCCTGGCTGGGCTGGCGGGGATTGGAGCCTGTGCAGGCATCCGCGATTGCATTCTTTGCAATTTCGGGAAGTCTTTCAAGGAATACTTCCTCGGGAACAAAGCCCTGCTCTGTGGGATAGCTGTCTGCACCGTAGTTCTTGATGCACTGGGGAATGTTGAGCTTATCGTTCATATCACGGAGATATGCAATAAGAAGCTGAACCTTCTCTTCAACCGTTTCGCCGCCAAGATTGATGAAATCAGCAATCTTTGCGTAACGCTTTGCAGCAACTTCGTTCTTTGCGTTGAATTCGATAACCTTAGGAAGATACATTGCGTTTGCAGCGCCGTGGATGATGTGAGCGCCATCACCGTAGTCAGCAAATGCAGCACCTGTCTTATGAGCCATTGAGTGAACGATGCCGAGAAGTGCGTTTGAGAAAGCCATGCCGGCAAGGCACTGTGCGTTATGCATCTTTTCGCGTGCATCGTTGCTGCCGTTGTAAGAATCAACAAGGTTATCCTTGATCATTTCAATCGCATGGAGTGCAAGGGGATCTGTGAAATCGCAGTTAGCGGTTGAAACATAAGCTTCAATTGCATGAGTCATTGCGTCCATGCCTGTGTGAGCAACAAGCTTTTTGGGCATTGTTTCAGCAAGCTCTGAATCAACGATAGCGATGTCGGGAGTGATTTCAAAGTCAGCAAGGGGATATTTGATACCCTTGTCATAGTCTGTTATAACCGAGAAAGCCGTTACTTCTGTTGCAGTACCCGATGTTGAGGGAATAGCGATGAAGCGAGCCTTCTTGCGGAGTTCGGGAATACCGAAAACAACGCACATTTCTTCAAATGTGATTTCGGGATATTCATACTTGATCCACATTGCTTTTGCAGCATCGATGGGTGAACCGCCGCCGATAGCAACAATCCAGTCGGGTTCAAACTCTGCCATAACAGCAGCACCCTTCATAACTGTTGTTACAGAGGGATCGGGCTCGATGCCTTCAAAAAGCTTAACCTCAAGACCTGCTTCCTCAAGATAAGCAACAACCTTATCAAGGAAACCGAACTTCTTCATTGAGCCGCCGCCAACGCAGACGATTGCTTTCTTACCTTTAATTGTTTTAAGAGCCTCAAGAGAACCCTTACCGTGGTAGAGGTCTCTGGGCAGAGTAAATCTTGCCATTGGAATCATCCTCCTGATATATTGATTGCATATATATAATATCATATAATCACGAACAATTCAATAGCGAATCGGTATTTTTTTATTGATATATAAATATCGAAATAATTTCAGAAGAATTAATAGACCAAATCGCTTTTCAAATCGTCTTATAAGTGAACAAAGAAGAAAAAAGGTGAGATAATGCAAAATATAATTGAAGTTTCGGGACTCAAAAAGTCATACGGCAATATTGAAGCAGTAAAAGGCATTGATTTCAGCGTAAAAGAAGGTCAGCTTTTTGCTTTTCTCGGACCTAACGGTGCAGGGAAGTCAACAACTGTTGAGATGCTCTGTACCCTGCTCTCTCCCGACAGCGGAACCGTTACAATCAACGGCTGTACTCTCGGAAAGCATGACGAAAAGATAAGAAACAGCATCGGAGTTGTTTTTCAGAACAATATGCTTGACGACTTTCTGAAAATTGAACAGAACCTGAAAATCCGCGGCTCCTTTTACGGACTCAAGGGCAAAGATCTTGAAAACGCCATTGAATTTGCTGCAAAGAACACAGACTCATCCGATATTCTCAACCGAAGATACATGAATCTTTCAGGCGGACAGAAAAGGCGTGCAGATATTGCAAGAGCTCTGCTCCACACTCCGAAAATCCTGTTTCTTGATGAACCCACAACAGGTCTTGACCCTCAGACACGAAAAAGCATCTGGGAAACAATCGAAAATATGCAGAAAAACACAAACATGACGGTTTTTCTCACTACGCATTACATGGAAGAAGCTGCAAAGGCAGACTATATCGTACTTATTGATGACGGTAAAATTGCCGCATCAGGCACTCCTGCAGAGCTTCGTGAGACCTATGCAAAGGATTTGCTGTATCTTCGTTGCAAGCCTGAATGCGAAAAACTTGTTCAGCACTTCTTCGAAGAAAGAAATTTCAGCATGAGAAATGAAGGCGGAAGGCTCATTGTTCCTGTTGATGCAACAATAAATGCTCTGCCCCTGCTCAATGAATTGCAGGATAAGCTTCTCGGATTTGAAGTTGCCGCAGGTACAATGGACGATGCCTTCCTTGCTATCACCGGAAAGGAGATTCAGAAATGATTCAGTTTACAAAACGAAATTTGCTTTTATATTTTCATAACAAAGCTTCGGTTTTCTTTTCGCTTCTTGCTGTAATGATAACCTTTCTGCTCTATGTTTTTGTTTTCAGAAACCTTTACAGTGTAGGTCTTTTCGGCGAAGCAAGCATTCAGGGTATCACGGATTACTGGGCAATCGGAGGCATTCTTGCCGCACCGACAGTAACAACACCGCTTGGCTCACTCTGGGTTTTTGTTGATGACAGAAACCGCAAGCTATACCGTGATTTTTATGCCTCTCCCGTTTCCAGAACAAAGCTTACCGGCGGATATCTTCTTTCTTCCTTCCTTATCGGTATCATCATGAGCACTGCTCTTCTTTTTGCCGCACAGGCGTATCTTCTTATAACCGGCGCCGGTTGGTTTTCGCTTCAGCAATATGCAATGATTTTTATAACTCTTGTTCTTTCTACATTTTCGGGTGCAGGCTTTGTTTTGCTCCTTGTTTCTCTTTTTCACAGCAATGATGCTTTCACCAGCTTCAGCATCATAATCGGCACTCTGATGGGATTCCTCAGCGGAAACTATATGCCCATGGGACTCATGCCTGAAACCGCACAGAACATAATCAAGATATTCCCCGTTGCACACACTTCAGCTCTTCTCCGTCAGATACTTGCAAAGCAGCCCATGCACGAGGTGCTTAACGGAATTCCCGACCTTGCTGAATCCTATTTCTCGCAATTCATGGGAATTGAGCTCGCAATCGGCGAGCAGGTTATTCCTGCGTGGGGACACATAGCATACCTTGCCGTTACGGGTTTGGTTTTCTATTCGCTTGCAATATTTGTTTTGAGCAGAAAACGCAAAAAGTAAATCTGATAAGGCGACGGACTGTTCCCGCCGCTCCGAACAAAAGAAATCGGCCTGAGAAGGAATTAATCCGACTCAAGCCGATTTTTAAATCTGTTTTAATTTATGCCTTTTTCTTTGCTGCTGCTCTCTGGATTGCCTTGATAATTTCTACAATGGGAATTACAAGGAATGCAAGACCGATTGAAATGCCGTATGCCGTTGCATCAAGGTGAACGAATTCAAACATATCTGCAAGGAAGGGGATTTCGATGATTGCGGTTGTGAGAAGAAGAGATGCAACCATTGCTCCGTAAAGAACGATATTATGTGACTTCTGACCCAATACCATGCCGATAACAGAGCCTCTCTGCGAACGCATATTAAACGAATGGAAAATTTCGCACATGGACATTGTAAGGAATGCCATTGTCATGCCTTCTTCACAGTTTGCAATGTTTGTAAACTGCCAATGACCTGTTTCAAGGAATTCGCCGATAAAGAATGCAGCAAGTGTAAGAATAGTAACAAGTATACCCTGATATGCAACATCAAAGCCCATACCGCCTGCGAAAACGCCTTCGTTGCTCTTTCTGGGTTTGCGCTGCATGATGTCTCTTTCAGGTCTTTCAAGACCGAGCGCAAGAGCGGGAATACTGTCTGTTACAAGGTTGATGAAAAGAAGATGAACGGGTTTAAGAATTGTAAAGTTGAGGATAGTTGCGGTGAAGATTGAAAGAACTTCAGAAAGGTTTGAGCCAAGAAGGAACTGGATAGCCTTTCTGATGTTATCGTAAATTCTTCTGCCTTCCGAAACTGCGGCAACGATTGTTGCAAAGTTATCATCTGCAAGAACCATATCCGCAACGTTCTTTGTAACGTCTGTGCCTGTGATACCCATGCCGACACCGATATCAGCGCTCTTGATTGAAGGAGCATCGTTAACGCCGTCGCCCGTCATAGCGGTAATCATACCCTTTGCACGCCATGCGTTAACAATTCTTGTTTTGTGTTCGGGCTGAACACGGGCATAAACTCTGAATTCGGTAACTCTTTCAGCAAAATCTTCATCGCTGATTTCGTCAAGCTGAGCACCCGTAATTGCACTTGAAGCATCTTCGATAATGCCGAGCTGCATAGCAATTGCAACCGCAGTATCCTTGTGGTCGCCTGTAATCATGATGGGAGTGATACCCGCTGAGCGGCATTCCTCAATAGCATCCTTAACCTCAGGACGGGCAGGGTCAATCATACCTGTGAGACCGATAAACACAAGATCGTTTTCGAGTGCCTCGGGAGCAAAATCTGCAGGAGCAGAATCATATTTTCTGAGTGCAACAGCAAGAACACGGAGAGCCTGGTCTGCCATTCTCTTATTGTCGGCAGCGATTGCCGCTTTTACATCTTCGGTGAAAGGAACAACCTCGCCGTTGATGAGTGCATACTTGCAAAGATTAAGAATAACATCGGGTGCACCCTTTGTATACTGAACAATACCTTCAGCAGTCTGATGAACGGTTGACATCATCTTTCTGCCTGAATCGAAGGGAGCTTCGCCGATTCTGGGAGCGTTGGCAACAAGATCATTTTTGTGCATACCGAGCTTATAAGCAAAACCTACAAGCGCTGCTTCGGTGGGTTCACCGGTAACTTCGCCGTTCTCGTCGATTTCAGCGTCACAGCAAAGAGCCATAGCCTTTGCAATGAGTACTTCGTTGTCGCCGTAATGGTCAACAACGGTCATCTTGTTCTGAGTAAGAGTACCTGTTTTATCGGAACAGATTATCTGTGCACAGCCGAGAGTTTCAACTGCGGTGAGCTTTCTGATGATAGCGTTCTTTTTGGACATATTGGTAACACCGATTGAAAGAACGATTGTAACAACGGCAACAAGACCTTCGGGAATTGCCGCAACCGCAAGAGAAACGGCAACCATAAAGCTTTCAAGGAAGATGTTGAAGGTTATTCCGTTGCCTAAATATGCCATAACCATCTGGTATGCGAGAAGAACAACACAGATGCCGAGAACAAGCTTTGTAAGGATTTTTGAAAGCTGAGCAAGCTTTATCTGAAGAGGAGTCTGACCTTCTTCTGCCTGAGCGATCGCATCCGCAATCTTACCCATTTCGGTGTCCATACCGGTTGAAACAACAACAGCCTTGCCGCGTCCGTAAACAACGGTTGAGCCCATGTAAGCCATGTTCTTTCTGTCGCCGAGGGGAACATCACCGTTTTTATCGCCTGTGAGAACCTCGATAAGCTTGCCTACGGGAACGGATTCGCCTGTAAGGGCTGCTTCTTCGATTTTCATGCTTGCGGATTCAAAAATACGGCAGTCTGCGGGAACAGCATCGCCCGCTTCAAGAATAACGATATCGCCGACAACAAGATCTTCGCTGCGAACGGAAACAAGCTTGCCGTCACGGAGAACCTTTGATGTTGCGGCACTCATTTCCTGCAAAGCCTCGATAGCCGCCTCAGCCTTGCTTTCCTGAACAACGCCGAGAATGGTATTGATAACAACAACAACCATGATAATAACGGTATCTGTGGGGAAAACGAAGTGGAAGCTGCCGCTTTCAAACCATTCGGTTACTGCCGAAATAACCGCAGCAATAATAAGAATGATAATCATCGGGTCTGAAAGCTGCTCAAGAATTCTCTGGAAAATAGTTTTTTCCTTGCCTTCTTTGAGCTTGTTTTTGCCGTTTTCCGCAAGTCTTTTTTCAGCTTCAGCACTTGTAAGACCGTTCTGCGAGCTCTTCACATGAGAAAAAACAGCATCAACCTGTTCGAGATAGAACTTCATCTGATTTCAATCCTTTCAAATATATTATTTTTATTTTTGATGTATTAAAAAAGCCTTTGGCAGAGAACAGTTAAAATTCTCTGTCAAAGGTCTTGCTTCCATTCAGCTGGGTGTCTGCCAGATGCATACGCAACGGTTGTTGACAGACCGCTCGGGATAACCCGTAAGCTACTCCCCTTTAACTATCAAGAATATATTACCATATTAAAATTATGATGTCAATGGTGCAAACACTCAACTTTTGTTGATTTTAAGGAATATAGAACTCGCCAAGACTCTCTGCAAGCTCTCTTTCTATGCTTTGCCCGAGGAAAGCTATATATCCGTCTTTTTCAAAGAAATTAACGGTTTCGCCCTTATCGTTCTGCACACCCGGGAAATTTTTCTGACCCGACCCGCCGAAACGCACACGGTCGGTTTCGGAATATCCGCTTGCAACGATGGAATTAACCGCTTCCGTTATTTCCGCAAGCTCTCCCTGTGCTTCTTTGATAAGATATGTAAGAAGATATATATTCTGATTGTTGGGTACGGTTGCGGAATACTGCACAAGAGCATCAGCCTTATTCTGCCACAAAGCAAGCCTTGCTCTCTCTTCGGCAACGGTGAAGGGGATGTTTTTTCCGTCAGCACCCTTTGTCAGCAATCGGTTGACTTCGTTGAAAATATCCATCAAAGAATTGATTTCGGGCTTCATCGCTTCATATCCGCTTACACAGCCCGATATAACCTCAAGCTTCTGCTTTATTTTCAGCGAATCCGAGATTATCTTTTCGCTCAGACCTGCGTTACTCTGCACAATCTTTGTTACGGTTGCGCTCCACTCGTTTATCTTTTCCATATCAAGCGAAGAAAGAAGCATGGGATAGTTTGCGTTGATATCAAGCCTTAATTCAAGATAATCCGTAAGTAAATCGCCCTTTTCACTGCTCACATTTCCGACAAGCTCAACAGCTTCGGCAAACTCAAGATTTTCTGCTTTATCTTCCGCCAAAGAATAAAAAACAGGATTTTTGCAGGCAAGAAACGTTATAAGCACTGCCAGAAGGGCGCAAATCACCCCAACCGCAATTATCAACGGCTTGCGTGAATTGCGGTTTTCGGCAACTATATCCTGTTTCTGCCTGTATTCTGTCATAAAAATCCTTTTTTAATTTATTTTTCCGTTCATTGGTGCTTCAACAATAAGATCGAGCTTCATGAATGCTTTTTCGCCGATTTCGGCAATTTTTTCATTGGAAACAACATTCCTTACCTCTCCCTTGATGTTGTCCGCAATCGCCGAAAGCGGAGGATTGCTTGAAGGTTTGAGGGTAACGGTCTTGCCTGCAAACTTAAGAACAATTCTTCTTTCGCAGATTGATTCCAGAGGACGCATTCTTATTTCAAGCTCGCTGTCATTCTGCCATGCGGCGGTTGAAACGGCTGTAAAATCAATTCCGCCCAAACGGATTTTGCTGTATCTCTCTTTGCCGTCCATACCGCAGACGATTTTATTGTGTGCTCTGCCCTCATCCCATGTCATTGTGCATTCATTCTCGCTGAAATCGAGAATAACATTATCGATATTGCCCGCTCTGTCGGTAGACATATAGACAACCGCAAGAGGAAGCATCGAAAGCGGGAATCCCACGGCATTGAGCAGAGGGTTTTTATTGAATCGGATTACCTTGCCCTTTATGAATTCTTCGATAACGCTTCTGGGCATTTCGGGAAGCACGGGCAGGGGCGAAAGCTCCGTTATTTCCTGAGAATCATCAGGTTTCTCTTCCGCATCGTCAATAAACATATGGGGAAAGTGGCGGAAGATGCAGTCTCTCGCTTTCTGCTCCATAACCTCACTGCAGGTGATAATGAAGCAGGCATCGTAATCCTCAAAAACAATTCCAAACTGCGAAAACATACCGTCTGCACGGTAGCTGTTTTCGAGTGCATTTCGCCAGAAGAAATATCCGTAGCCCACGCAGGCATCACGGTCGGCATACTGCGGATTATCCACATGCTTTTTTGTTGCTTCTTCAACATACCATGCAGGAATAACCTGCTTGCCTGCATACATACCCTTCTGCTGAAGGCAGAGAATAAAGCGTGCAAGCTCATCGGTTGTTACAAAAAGACCCCATCCGCCCGCTTCAAGACCCTGAGTATCGGTTTCCCAGAAGGGACGGCGTTCATATCCGAGAGGCTCAAACAAACGGGGAGTGAGATAATCAATAACACCCATACCCGTTACTCTTTTGATAATCGCACAGCACATATATGTGTTTTCGCTGATATATTTCCAGCCTTCACCCGGTGTGTATCCCCATTTTGAGTTGAAGAAATCCTTGACCCAATTGCTTTTTGATTTGTTGGTCATAACACTGACTTCCTTGCCTGCAGACATGGTCAGAAGGTGGTAAACCGTCATTTTTTCAAGGTTTTCATCAGGCTTTTTGGGTCTGTATTCGGGGAAAATATCAATAACCTTAGTGTCAAGGCTGATAAGACCTTCATCAAGAGCAAATCCCATTGCAACCGAGGTATAGCTCTTGCTGACGGAATACATTGTGTGAGGTGTTTTTGCATTATAAGGATGGCGGTAGCATTCGCAGGCAACCTTTCCGTGGCGGATAAGCATCATTGAATGAACTTCGATGTTGCTTGATTCAAAATCACGGATTAAAGCAGCGAATTCGTCAGACGAAATTCCGACCTGCTCGGGAAAATCAGCTCTCGGAACTGCTTTACTGTTCTTCTTTGCCATAAAAACAACCTCCTGTATATAAATAAACACATTAACCCATTATTAACCGTATTATTATATCATAATAAAAGAAATATTTAAATAGTATACAAAAAAATTTTTTTAAAAAATATCAAACAAATGTTTGCATTTTCTGAACATTTGTGCTATAATGCTGTTGAGAGAGTATAAGTTTATGAAAGAGAGTGATAATTTTATGAAACCTATAACCCCAATTCAGCAGAAAATATATGAATTTCTTCTTGAAAGAGCAAAGGACAATATGACTCCCAGCGTGCGTGAAATCGGCGCAGCTGTGGGTCTGCGCTCAACATCGTCTGTTCAGGCAAACCTTGATGCGCTTGAGGCGGCAGGCTATATTCAGCGTCCTCCAATGCTCAAAAGATGCATCAAAATCGTAGGTCAGGCAGAAAACGTTACCCATGTACCCGTGCTCGGCACCGTAACCGCCGGTATGCCCATTCTTGCGGTTGAAGAAATCGAAGGATATCTTCCCTTCTCGATGCCGGGCGCACAGGATAAGGAGCTTTTTGCCCTTAAGGTCAAGGGCGAAAGTATGCTCTGGGCAGGAATTCTTGACGGCGATATCGTTATTGTTGAAAGAACTCCCACCGCCAAAAACGGTGAAATCGTTGTTGCGCTTATCGAAGATTCCGCAACAGTCAAAACATTCTACAAGGAAAACGGACACTTCAGACTTCAGCCCGAAAACGATGCCTTTGAACCGATTATCGTTGACGAGGTTATCATTCTCGGCAAGGTTATCGCAAGCTACAGATATTATTAATTCGTAATTTATAATGCGTTATTCGCAATTAAGGACAGCCGTTGAGCTGTCCTTTCTGCATATCGGCGAGAGCAAACCGCAGCCCTGCCAAATATCTGTTATCTGAAACTCATAGGGTCGATGTGGGCATCGACCCCTACAATGCTGAAAAAGGGCAATCCCGAAGGACTGCCCTTAATTCTATTTTATTGCGGGTAATTCAAGAGTTACCTTGAACAAATCGCCGTCAATGCTGACATTGAATTTACCCTTCTGCAATTCACAGAGATTCTGTGCGATTGAAAGTCCGAGACCGCTTCCCTCGCCCGAGCGTGAGGAATCGCCTCTTACAAATCTCTGAGTCAGCTCGTCGGCGGAAACATCAATTGCATATTTTGAAATGTTCTTGAAAACCATCGTGCCGTAATCCGAGCCGCCAAGCACCTCAACATAAACTCTTGTGCCCTCCATAGCGTATTTTCTGATGTTGGAGAAAAGATTTTCAACGATTCTGGAGGTTTTCTGGGAATCTGCCCAAACCGTTACGGGTTTATCGGGAGTGCGCAATACAAGCTCTATGTTGAACTTTTTCAGCTCATCCTCATGCTCACCGACAGCCTGTGCGGCAAATTCGCAGAGGTTGATTTTTACGGGATGAATTTCGATTGCGCCCGTTGATGCCTTTGAAGCTTCAACCAAATCTTCAATAAGTTTTTTCATCTTCGCCGCTTTTTCGTCAAGCACACTGATATATTTCTGTGCGGTTTCATCCTGAACATCGCATTTTTTGAGTAAATCAACATAGCTCACGATTGAAGTCAGCGGGGTTTTGAGGTCATGGGAAACATTTGTTATAAGCTCCGCTTTCATGCGCTGGTCTTTGACCGCACTTTCAACCGCATTCTGAAGTCCGTCCTGCATTGAAAGAATATCATCCGCAAACCGACGCATAAAGGGAGGCATACGGCTCGTATCAATCTGAGTGTTGAGATTGCCGTTTCTCATCTGCGCCGCACC
>JAZSCL010000016.1:0-2442 GCA_045602905.1 Acutalibacteraceae bacterium | reverse complement strand
AGGCTGAAAAGGGGATATATTGATGCAGTTGCATCGGATGCGATTTAAAACAACATGAATTTATAATTCAAAGCCGTTACATAGACACTGTTTAGCACGAGTATATATCGTGTCAGATTGTTGTGCCTATGTAACGCTTTTTGTTTTTTGACTAAAACATATTTTGAATGAATAACCTCCCGGGACAAACTTCCGTTACCGAGCATATTGTTATTCCGACAAAACGCATATAGTATTGAACGGTAGTTTGGGGTATGAGTGATAAGAAATTAAAAGGAAAGATTGCTTGAATCACAAAATCGAATCTAAGAACATTTTCAGAATACACAACGGCATTTCTTCCAAGAATCACTTTAAAGGAAGTGATGTAATGCCGTTGGACAAAGGGAAACAACTCGTATCCCCGCGAATTCCGCCCTGTAATGCCGATGAACCGGTCGACTTGAGAGATGTTACGGTTAACAGAGAAAAGCCTTTCAGCGAACGCAGAGAGGATTTTATCAGGCAGGTACGTGACCCGTATCTGTTCAGAGTCGGTTCAACAGTTGTCAGAGTTGAATTCGGTGGCGGCAAGAATTTTGCGGAGATGCTCTCCGATGTAATTCTTGCAGGATAATTTTACAACTTGAAAATAATGCGGCGGCACGGTATAATGTGCTTGTATGATAACCGTGCTGCCATCAAGCAACCGATGAATAAATCAAATCTACAATTCTCAGCGGCTATTTTTATGCCATAAATGCCAAAAATACTCGTTAATACACAAAGTATTTCCTGCGTTTTTTGACATCCCTGGCAAAAAACTATCTCGCTGATAATTGCACCCTGATTTAATCATCGATTGCCAAAACGGAGGTAGCTTTATATGTATGAAAAATATTCAGAAAACGGGCAGCTTCGTAATGATTCAAGAATCTGGAAGGCTGCTCTTTATATTCGTTTGTCCAAGGATGACGGCAAAAAAACCGAAAGTGAATCGGTTACATCACAGAGAGAAATTCTGAAAGAATATCTGAAACTTCATCCCGATATCGAGCCTTATGATTTTTATGTTGATGACGGTTATTCGGGTACGAATTTTGACAGACCCGGTTTCAAGAGGATGATGGATGATATTTATTCGGGAAAAGCAGACTGCGTTATTGTCAAGGATTTGTCCCGATTCGGCAGAAATCACGTTGACATGGGATATTACACCGATAACGTTTTTGTCCGCCGTCAGATAAGATTCATAGCCATCAACAACGGTGTTGATACCGCTTCAAAAAGCATGAATGCCGCAACACAGTGCATATCCGTTGGCGTCACAAACGTGCTCAACGAAAGTGTGGCGGCAACAACGTCGGTAAACGTAAGGGGTACGCTTAACGTAAGAAGAACCAACGGAAAATTCATTGGTTCATTCGCTTCCTACGGCTATATGAAAAGTCCCGATGACCACCATAAGCTGATAATCGACGAGGAAGCGGCAACGGTGGTAAGAATGATTTTTGAAAAGTTTCTTTCGGGGATGAGCATTATCGGAATCACCAAGGAGCTTAATGAATCGGGAATTCCCAATCCGTCAACTTATAAAAGTATGAAAGGGTATAACTACAAGCATCCCGCAGGAAAAATCAATGACAGTATGTGGCCTGAAAGCTCTGTCCGCCGTGTGCTGAAAAATGAAATGTATGTGGGTGATATGATTCAGGGCAAAAACACAACAATCAGCTATAAAATCAAGCAGTGTGTGTCCGTTCCCAAAGAGGAATGGTTTGTTGTCAAAGGTACGCACGAACCGATAATAGACAGAGAAACGTTTGATAAGGTGCAGTCGCTTTTCAATAAGAACATACGCAAATCACCAAATAAAAAAGAGGTGGATTTGTTTTCGGGACTTGTGAGGTGTGCGGATTGCAGGCGTGCGATGAGCAAGAAGTCCAATAAGCATTCCTACGGCGAATATCATTATTACCGCTGTACCACGGCCAGGAAAATGCAGAAAGGTGCCTGCACAAACCACACAATCCGTATTGACAAAATTGAAGAAGCAGTGCTTGTTTTTCTTCAGAAGATGGTTGAGGTTGCAACGGAATATGATGAGATTATCAGAAGAATCAATTCCGACAGCCGAAGAAAGAATAATTCATCGGTTCTGAAAAATGCAATCGAAAACAAAAAACGTGAAGCCGAGAAATACCAGAACGCAATCAGAGAGCTGTATCCAGACTGGAAAAACGGTGATATTTCAAGGCAGGAATATATGGATTTAAAAGCGGATTTGCAGGAGAAAATCGAAAAGATTGAGGCTTCGATAAGCAATTTGCACGAAAAACTTGCCGAATACGAAAAAGGCATGGGCGAAGAAAATCCGTTTATTACAAGCTTCAAAAGATTCGGGAATATCGAAAAGCTGACACGCCTGATTGTAACGGAGCTTATCGAAGAAATTCTTGTGCA
>JAZSCL010000015.1:0-10607 GCA_045602905.1 Acutalibacteraceae bacterium | reverse complement strand
CCCGTAAGAGGACAGAGATCAAAGACAAACGCACGTACACGCAAGGGTCCCAAGAAGACCATTGCAAACAAGAAGAAGTAAGATTAGGAGGGATATCATGGCTAAAGCAGCAAAAAAGACAACAGGTACCCGCAGACGCCGCGAGCGCAAGAATATTGAGCGCGGTGCAGCCCATATCCAATCCACCTTTAACAACACTATCGTTACAATCACCGATACCCAGGGTAATGCTGTTTCATGGGCAAGTGCCGGTGAAATGGGCTTCCGCGGCTCAAAGAAATCAACTCCCTTCGCAGCTCAGACTGCAGCTGAAACAGCAGCTAAGGCAGCTATCGAGCATGGCATGAAGACAGTTGAAGTTTATGTTAAGGGCCCCGGCCAGGGACGTGAAGCGGCTATCAGAGCTTTACAGACAGCAGGTCTGGAAGTTAACATGATTAAGGATGTTACTCCCATTCCTCACAACGGATGCCGCCCGCCCAAGAGAAGGCGCGTGTAACCAGAATTATTTGGAGGTGTAACACAATATGGCAAGATATACCGGTGCGGTATGTAAACTGTGCCGCCGCGAAGGCAAGAAGCTTTACCTCAAGGGTGAGCGTTGCTACACCGGCAAGTGTGCAGTAGAGCGTAGAGCATACGCTCCCGGCCAGCATGGTCAGAGCCGCAAGAAGGCAACTGAATACGGTCTTCAGCTTCGCGCAAAGCAGCAGGCTAAGCGTTACTACGGTATTCAGGAAGGCCAGTTCTATAAGTATTTCCTTATGGCTGAGCGCAAGCAGGGCGTAACAGGTGAAAACCTGCTCCGTATCTGCGAAAGCAGACTTGACAACGTTGTTTATCTTCTCGGCTGGGCAAACTCCAGAGCAGAAGCAAGACAGCTTGTTACTCACGGCCATTACAAAGTAAACGGTAAGAAGGTTAACATTCCTTCATACCTCATCAAAGCAGGCGACGAAATCGCTATCAAGGATAAGAGCAAGGAAAGCGACAAGATCAAGGCAACAGTTGAAGCAAACGCTTCACGCCCTGTTCCCCAGTGGCTTGACCTCAATGCAGACGCTCTCACAGCAAAGATTCTTGCTCTGCCCACTCGTGAGCAGATCATGGTTCCCGTTGAAGAGCATCTCATCGTTGAGCTTTATTCTAAGTAATGCCTGCCTGATTTGCCTTATTTTAAGGCATTTCAGCGGCGTTCAGCCGCAAAAATCGCTGTCAACAGCGTTATTGAATGCAATTTGAGCAGGTTTCTTCCTGCGTTTTTAAGGAGGGTTTTGAATGATTGGTATCGAAAAGCCCAGAATTGATACTGCCGAAATTTCCGAAGACGGAAAATACGGAAGATTTGTTGTTGAACCCCTCGAAAGAGGCTACGGAACAACTTTGGGCAACAGCCTGAGAAGAGTTCTTCTTTCTTCTCTTCCCGGCTACGCGATAACCTCCGTTAAGATTGACGGAATTCTTCATGAATTCAGCACCATCCCCGGAGTCAAGGAAGATGTAACCGAGATTGTTCTCAATCTCAAAAACGTTATCCTCAAGATTCACGGTGACGGTCCCAAAACAATCTATATCGACGCTAACGGTGATGATGAAATCACCGCCGGCAGCATCAAGACCGATTCAGAGGTTGAGATTCTCAACCCCGAGCTTCACATCGCAACTCTCAACTCCGACGCACACGTCAGCATGGAGCTGACCTGTGATAAGGGCAGAGGTTATGTTTCTGCAGACAGAAACAAGCAGATGATGCAGCCCATTATCGGCGTTATTGCAATTGACTCAATCTATACACCCGTATTAAAGGTTAACTACACAGTCGAAAATACCCGTGTAGGCCAGATTACAGACTATGATAAGCTGACTCTCGAGGTATGGACAAACGGAACCATCAACGCTATGGAAGCCGTTTCTCTCGGCGCCAAGATCCTCAACGAGCACCTCAACCTCTTCGGTGACCTCTCAGGCGAGGCATATGATACAGAGGTTATGGTCGTAAAGAGCGACAATGGCAAAGAAAAAGTCCTTGAGATGACCATTGAGGAACTTGACCTTTCTGTTCGTTCCTTTAACTGCTTGAAGAGAGCACAGATCAATACGGTTGAAGATTTGACCAACAGAACCGAGGAAGACATGATGAAAGTTCGTAACCTCGGCAGAAAGTCCCTCGACGAAGTTGTTGCAAAGCTTAATTCGCTTGGCTTCGACCTTCGCAGGGATGAGGAATAAGGAGTGTGAACTAAATGCCCGGTACCAGAAAGCTTGGCAGAGCAAGTGACCATCGTAAGTCAATGCTCAGAGGCCTTGTTACCTATCTGCTTGAAAACGGCAGAATTGAAACAACCGTTACAAGGGCTCAGGAAGTTCGCGCAATGGCTGAAAAAATGATCACCATTGCTAAGGACGACTCTCTCCACTCAAAGCGCAAGGTTCTTGCTTACGTTACAAAAGAAGACGGAGTTAAGAAGCTCTTTGATGAGTTTGCCCCCAAATATAAGGAAGTTAACGGCGGTTACTGCCGCATAATCAAAACAGGTCCTCGCAGAGGCGATGCTGCTGAAATGTGCATCATCGAGCTTGATTGATTATAAGATAGCTTTATAAAACCGAACACCCTGCTCACTGCGAGCAGGGTGTTTTTGTTTTATGAATCAATTAAAAACATCAAATATTACAAAAAAAGCGTCAAATTTTACAAATTCAACAAAAGTGCGGAAAAAAGATGTATGATGCAGATGTCAACAGGGGAAAACAATAAATCTCCTGAAAAAATGCATAAGAGAGGTAAACAAAAATGATCACAGCAGCAGTAGTAGCAGTAGCAGCAACAGTTCTTGTTGCAGCAACAGCAGTAGTGGCAATTCTTTTTTAAGAGAGATTAAGAGGAGGGTAAACAAATGATCACAGCAGCAGTAGTGGCAGTAGCAGCAACAGTTCTTGTTGCAGCAACAGCAGTTGTATGCATTCTTTTCTAAGAAAAGCAGAAAGCGGATTGCACGGGATTCACTGTGCAGTCCGCTTTTGTTATTATATTTCTTTTTCGATGAGCTCGGTTATGCCGGCAGTGATTCCGTTTGCGATATCCTTGATGCTCTGCACCGCATTTTCCATTGCGTATGAACGGAATTCGGCAATCATGTGGGTGTCGTTTATGTTGTCACCCACGGCAATCATATCCTCGTATTTTCCGCCAACGGTTTCAAGCAGTCTGTAAAGACCCGTTGCCTTGTTCATTTCCGCTGAAACAATGTCGATGCATCTGCCGTTTTGCAGAGGATTGAGCTTATCACCGAATTTTTTTCGGATTTCATCGGTAACACGTTTTGCCTCTGCTTCATCGGGCAAAATAGTGCTTATCTGATTGAAATAAGGCACGTCAGGCATGGTTTCAAGGATGAACTCATCCTCAAATCGTTCGTCGTCACGCAAATCAAGAATGCATCTGAATTCCGTATGCACGCTTGCCCAATAACAGCCTATTCCGAAAATGAATTCAAGCAAGGGCTTTGCAAGAGCACCGTCGCAACGAGATTCGGTTATGATTTCGCCGTCAGGCTTCATGATGATTGCACCGTTACAGCCAACAAGAAAATCGCATTCAAAATCGTTTTTTTCACGGAGCATCAGCAAATCGGATTTTCCTCTTCCGCTGACGATTCCAAAAAGATTTCCCGCCTTTCTCCAGCGGCTGATTGCGTTGCGTTTTGCATCGTCGATACCGCCGTGATTAAGAGTGCCGTCATAATCGCTTGCAATTATTTTCATATCAGAGCTCCACTTTAAGGCATGAATAACCGGTAAGTCTGTTGCTTACGCTGTCAGGCTGATGTCCGCCGACATAAAGAGCGATTTTTCCGTCGGGCTCAACTCTTGAGCCGTCTTCGATAACAGCCTTGAGCCAATATCTGTCAATCTCAAATTCAACCTCAGCCTTTTCGCCTGCGGCAATCTTAACGGATTTGATACCGCAGAGCTGGAAGTTGGGAGTAATCGTGCGGCTGTCGGTGTAATTTGCATAAACCTGAGCCTTTTCAATGCCGTCGATTGCACCCTTGTTGGTGATTTCAACAGAGAGCTTGATTTTATTTTCGTCTGCGGAAACAACCTTTGCGTTTTCGTAGCCGAATTCAGTGTATGAAAGACCGAATCCGAAGGGATACAGTGCATCGCCTTCAATGAATCTGTAGGTTCTGCCCTTCATATTGTAATCCTCGAAATCGGGAATATCGTGGTCGCCTCTGAACATTGTTACGGGAAGCTTACCGCAGGGTGATGCCTTGCCTGCAATGATGTTTGCGATGGCAAGACCGCCCATTGATCCCGGATACCAGCCGTGGATTATAGCCTTTGCATGGTTTGTTACCTTGTCGCCAAGGTCGATTGCACTGCCGCAAAGAAGAACAACGATAACATTTTCGCAGGCATCGCAAACTGCCTCTGCAAGCTTCTGCTGAGTTTCGGGCAGATAGAATGACTTTTTGTCACCGCAAGCTGTATAGGCATCGTCAAAGCCTGTATCTTCGCCCTCGATTGAGCAGTCAAGACCGAGAGCAAGAACAGTGATATCAGCCTCTGATGCGGCGGCAACACCGTCGCTGAGCATATTGTTGAAGCCGCTCCAATGGTTGAGTGCCTCGAAGCAGTAGTTTGAGCCTCTTTCAACATTTATCGGAGCTTCGGTGAATACTCTGCGGATACCGTCGGCAACGGTGATATATTCGGATGCATAGCCGTTATAGTTGCCTTCAAGAGCGGTAACCGACTGTGCGTTGGGACCCACAACGGCAATTCTCTTTGTTGTGTTTTCATCAAGAGGAAGGAAATTATCGTTCTTGAGAAGAACGGGACACTGCTCTGCGGCACGGAGATTAAGCTCTCTGTGCTCTTTGCAGTCGAGCTTGCTGTAGGGAATATCTGACCAGGGTCTTACTTCTTCAAATTCACCGAGAAGATAACGGATCATATAGAGTCTTTCGCAGGATTCTGTAATCTGTTCCTCTGTAACGAGATCCTGCTCATAGGCTTCGATAAGTGCGTCATAGGTTTCACCGCAGTTGAGGTCGCAGGTGGAGTTAAGAGCAACAGCCGCAGCCTCTGCCTTTGTTTCGGTGAACTTGTGGAATTTATAAATATCGCCGAGTGCACCGCAGTCGGAAACAACGTAGCCGTCGAATCCCCACTTTTTGCGGAGAACCTCAACAAGGAGATAGCTGTGAGCGCAGCAGGGCTCGCCGTTTGTGCGGTTATATGCACCCATAACGCCTGCAACGCCTGCTTCAACGGTTTTCTCGAATGCGGGAAGATATGTTTCATAGAGATCCTTGAGGCTGATTTTTGCATCGAAGCCGTGACGGGTTTTTTCGGGTCCCGAGTGACCTGCATAATGCTTTGAACAAGCTGCCGCTTTCAGGAATTCGCCGTCACCCTGAATGCCTCTGATAAATGCAGAACCGAGAGTTGAGGAAAGGAAGGGGTCTTCGCCGAAGGTTTCCTGACCTCTGCCCCAACGGGGGTCACGGAAGATGTTGATGTTGGGTGCCCAGAATGTGAGACCCTTGAAAATATCGTGGTCGCCGTATTCAACGTGCTTATTGTATTTAATTCTGCCTTCGGTTGAAACAACATCGGCAATTTTATTGATGAGCTCAGGGTCAAAGGATGCCGCCATAGCGATTGTGTGGGGGAAAACGGTTGCCGTGCCTGCACGTGCAACGCCGTGAGCTCCTTCGTTCCACCAGTTGTAAGCTTTTATACCCAATCTTTCGATTGCCGGGGAATTATAGAGAAGCTGAGTCATTTTTTCCTCAACTGTCATTTTTGCAACAAGTACCTTTGCTTTTGCCATTGCCTCGGATTTGGTCATGGAATACGCCTCCTAAATAAATATAGTATAAATATAAACCAAACGGGAAATATAGTCAAGGAATAAAAGACAATAAAAAATTAATGAATTAATTTGCAACAAAAACAAGAAATCTGCACACTTATATAACAAGAGGACAAAATAACAGTTTTTGGGGGACAAAACTTTTAAAGGAGTGTATATTATGAAAAAGAAAATTGAAATGATGATGAACCGAATCAGCCGCAGAATGCCCGTCGAAACCGAGAAGAGCGAAATGTCATGGCCTGTTGAGGTTTATTTCGGCAGCGACTACAGCTATTGCTCTGCCGACGAAGTTATCGAATAGCAAAAAATCAAGGAAGTTTAAAACAGGGGGAATCAGAATGAAAAAATTTCTTATTTTACTTTCCGCAGCGGCACTGATTCTTGAAATTGCCGCAAATTGTATAGGGTAAGGGACAAAAAACGGGACTGTTCAGACAGTCCCGTTAATTCTTTAATATTTTCTTACGATTTTAAGAGTTGTGGTTTTGGGGAATTCTGTATCACGCACACGCACCTTTGCAATCTGCTTGAAAAGAGGCATCTTCTTGTTGAATTCGTTAACGTCGTTTTTGATTCTGTCCTTTGCGTCGGGATAATCTTCAACATTGAGGAAGAATTCGCCGTAGATTCTTTTATCTTCTTCATAAACAAGAACTTCTTTGATATAGGGAATTGCGGTCATGAGCTTTTCTTCAAGCTCTTCGGGAGAAACATTCTTGCCGTTGGAGAGGCAGATAAGATTCTTCTTTCTGCCAACCATGAAGAGGAAGCCGTCTTTGTCTATTCTGCCGTAGTCGCCTGTTTTGAACCATTCGCCGTCAAAGGCTGCTGCAGTTGCCTCGGGGTCATTGTAGTAGCCAACCATAACGTTTGTACCCTTGACGTAAATTTCGCCTACGCCGTCTTCATCGGGCTCGTGGATTTTGATTTCACAGCAGTCAAGAGGAGTGCCGACTGAACCGAATTTGAACTTTGAGGGATGGTTGCAGGTGATAACGGGCGAGCATTCGGTAAGACCGTAGCCGTTGAAAACATCGATGCCGAGGTCATAAAGACCCTTTTCGTATTTGGGGTCGAGATATGCGCCGCCGCAGATAATCATATCAAGATTTCCGCCAAGGTTGTCGATAACCATTCCGAAAATCTTGCGGCGGATATCAATGCCGAATTTCATAAGGAAGTTGCTGATTTTGAGACCCTTCTTGAGAAGCTCTTCTTTGCCCATTTTTCTTGCGGTTTTCCAGACCTTATCGTAGATTGTTTCAACAACAAGGGGCACCCCCGTGAAGTTATAGGGCTTGAATTTAACGATATCCTTCTGGATATCCTTGAGGCTGTCGCAAAGATAGCCCCATTCGGTAACGATGTAGGTTGCGTAAAGTGCGCTTACCCATGAAAGGGTGTGATGAAGGGGAAGGAATGCAATTGCGTGTCTGCCTGTAAGCACACGGCAGGATGACGAACAGTCGCTGGCAACGTTTCTGTGGGTGAGCATAACGCCCTTGCTCTTGCCCGTTGTGCCCGATGTATAGCAGATGCAGGCAAGGTCATCGGGTTTGATTTCAACCTTGTCGAATGAGTCGTCGCCGTCTGCGATAAGCTTTGCACCGATTTCGTAATATTCGTCAAAATTATCCATGCAGAAATATTCCATCTGAGGAATTTCGGGATTCTTTTTAATGTTTTCCGCAAAATCCGCAAACTTTGAGGAATAAACAACAGCGTCGCATCCGCAACGGATAATCTGGTCTTCGAGGTCGTCATGAGTAATTTTTGCATCCATGGGTACACATACGTTACCGCCGACAAGAATGGCGTAGTATGCAAATGCCCATTCGATAACATTTTCGGAGATAATGGCAATTTTCTTGCCGTTTTTCAGACCCTTTGAGAAGAAATATGTTCCGAGCGTGCTCATGTTTCTCCAAGTCTGATTATAGTTGATTTCCTGAAGCTCTTTGTTTTTGTCAAGGAACATGAACTGCTTTTTGTTGCCGCCCTTTTCCGTACCCTTAACGATGATTTCTCTGATGGTCTGATACTCAGGGATAACCACCTTTACCTGATTCTTATGCACCTTCTTCATAGCCTATCTTTTCCCTTCAATTTTTTCGACAAGAACTCCATGAAAATAACATAAGAATGTTAATAAAATATTAATAAAAGCCGTTTTTTCTAAAATAGTACAGATTTCGAAAAACTTGTCGGTTTTGCAGATGCCCGAATAATCCCTTCTTTACATTCACAGATTTTGTGGTAAAATAAAAGCAGAAAAATCAAAAGGAGAATCCCTATGAAACACGATTTTACAAGCATTCCCGACAGACGCGGCTACGGCTCATCCAAATGGGAAATCGCAAAAAACGCATCGCCCGAATTTGTGCCTCTTTCTGTTGCGGATATGGAATTCCCCACAGCAAAACCCATTGTAAAAGCTCTGCAGAAGCTTGCGGGTGAGGCAATTCTCGGCTACACGAATCCCACCGCAGAATATTACGAAGCGGTTTTGTCATGGATGAAGCGTCGCCATGATTTTGATATAGAAAAAGACTGGATTCTTCAGACTCCGGGTATAATCAACGCTCTTAAAATGCTGATTGAAGCCGTAACCAAGCCCGGTGACGGCGTTATAGTTATGCCGCCCGTTTACTATCCGTTTGATATGACTATCGTTGCCTCGGGCAGACACATCGTTTACTGTCCCCTCATCAACATGGGCAATACATATGAAATCGACTACGATTTGCTTGAAAAACTGACAAGGTCGGTAAAAAACACGGCACTGATTTTCTGCAATCCTCATAATCCCGTAGGCAAGGTATGGTCTGCAGAGGAGCTTGGAAAGGTTGCGGAAATCTGCTGTGAAAACGGTGTTTTCATCATTGACGATGAAATCCACAATGACCTTATAATGCCGGGATATAACCATACGGTTATGGCGAATGTCAGCGAAAACGCCAAAAACAACATCGCAGTCTGCACCGCACCGAGCAAAACCTTCAACCTTGCGGGTCTGCAGTGCTCGAATATCATAATTCCAAATGAGAAAGTCCGTCTCAGAGCAAGGGCATCCAACTGGATTAATATGCAGATGCATCTCAATGTTTTTGCTTATACAGCCTGCACCGCCGCATATTCCGAATGCGAGGACTGGCTTGAAGAGCTGATTGAGGTTATTGCCTCAAACGCAAAGCTTGTTGAGGATTTCATGGCGGAAAACTTCCCGGAAATCAGGGTTTATCCTCTTGAGGGTACATATCTTCAGTGGCTCGATGTGAGAGCACTCGGCTTCACTCATGTTGAGATGAGAGAAATTCTTGAAAACGCAAACATCTACCTCGATAACGGCGAGATGTTTGGTCCTCTCGGCAGGGGATTCCAGAGAATCAACCTTGCCTGTGCCCGTGAAACGGTTGAAAAAATGCTTGAAAGATTCAGGAATGCGGTCAACGCCGCAACAGCAAAGCGTGAATCCGTGGGCATTCCTTATCACAAAACCCTTTCAAAGGGCGATAAGCTTGAAGGCTTCGTTTATGAGTCACCGAAAAAAACATTCTGCAACCTCGGAGAGGAAATCAGAAAGAAAACCCTTATCGTTTTTGCAAGAAAATACGAATGTGAAATCACTCAGAAGATTCTTTCGCTTCTCAAGGCAGCGTATCCCGCCATTGCCGCAGTGGGGTATTCCGTTAAGGTTGTTATTCAGTCGGATGTGCAGACCCTTGCTGCGTCTCAGGGCAAATTCCCCTTTGAGATGATTGCGGACAAAGACGCAAAGCTCTATGACAGATACAATGTTTTTGAGGCAGACAGTGCGGTCAGCTTCATTGCGGGAGACAAGCATTTTGAATCAACCTCAGGCAAGGATGCAAACAAACTCATCAACTCCGATTGGTTTGAAAATCATGTTTTTGCAGATAAATCCGACCGCAATCTTCAGCTCTGTGCATTCATTGCGGTTGATGAAGATATGGAAGTCAGATTCGCTCACTACTGCAAAACCGCCACGGATTTTCCCGATATAATAAAACTCATTTCATCGCTGTAATTTTAAAAGGGGATGTAAAAAAAGCGCAGAGCGCATAAAACAATAAATAACAAGGGTTCTGCAAGATGTTAATTCCTGCAGAACCCTTAAAAAGGCTGTAAAAAACCTGTGTGTTTTTTACAGCCCTTTTTCTATGCGAAAAACGAATAAATTTCCATTGCTCCGCCGAGAAGAAGTATTCCCGGAATAAGAGCCAATGAGATTGCTATAAGAGCAACTACCGAAGGCATAATGTTTTCCTCCCGTTATTTTTTCAGAAAAGAATGCATACAACTGCTGTTGCTGCTACAAGAACTGTTGCTGCTACTGCTACTACTGCTGCTGTAATCATTTGTTTACCCTCCTCTTAGTTTCTCTTAAAAAAGAATGCATACTACTGCTGTTGCTGCTACAAGAACTGTTGCTGCTACTGCCACTACTGCTGCTGTAATCATTTGTTTACCCTCCTCTTAATCTCTCTTAAAAAAGAATTGCCACTACTGCTGTTGCTGCTACAAGAACTGTTGCTGCTACTGCTACTACCGCTGCTGTGATCATTTTTGTTTACCTCTCTTATACATTTTTTCAGGAGATTTATTGTTTTCCCCTGTTGACATCTGCATCATACATCTTTTTTCCGCACTTTTGTTGAATTTGTAAAATTTGACGCTTTTTTTGTAATATTTGATG
>JAZSCL010000014.1:0-2301 GCA_045602905.1 Acutalibacteraceae bacterium | reverse complement strand
GAATCTATCAATTGTCTTCCTAAGACCGGCTTGGCCTCCGACTTGGCAAGTCTCGGTCAGATGTATGTAGCGGACGAGCGCTTTACGAACAACATTGATAAGCACGCTGACGGTACTGCTACGTTTATCTGTGAAGCAATTGCGGTGTATTGCAGTAAGTAAATTTCAATTTGTCGAATTAACCTTCAAAATAGCACATATATATCAAAACCGCTTCACTGCACATTACGCATAGTGAAGCGGTTTTCTGTTACATTTTCTTATTGTAAAATCCGTTTGTGTCAATTCGCAGAAGCTTTATTGCTTTGTTGACAAGCGATGAAAAATCGTTGCGAGTCAGCTTCATAACGCCCTTGATAAGCGGCGACACCTTGAAGCCTGCCATGGCATTGACCGTTCCGAGATAGAAGTCATCGGGGAAACGGGCATCTTTATCTTTCGGCACACTGTCTGCCGTTTCAAGCATCCATTCAAGAAGCTTCGAGCGCACATCGGCAATTATATCGGTATATTCAGGATTATCAATTTCGTTTGTTTCTTCGCCTTTTGCAAGGTCATAGAATTCATCGGTTTCATAAAGACGCATAACGTATTTATAATCCTTTGTACGAATCATAACCGCCTTTGTGTGCTGACCGTTGTTCTTCTGCTGAATGCCTATTCTCGGCGCATATTCATCGGCAACAACGCCGAAATAGTTTTCAACCTCCTCGGTACAATGCTTCTCGTTTTGCAGTCTGCCGCCCTCTGAGCAAACGAAATCACGCACGGATACGGTTTTATCGGCTATTGTTTCTCTGAGCGTTCTGCCAAAATGAGTGTAGCTTGCATCGGTTTTTGTTATATCAAGAACAGTTGCAAAGAAATCAATCAGCTCAACGGGATTTGAATTTATGCCGCTGTCGGTCTGCATATATTTCGGTAATTTTACGATAAGAGGAACGTTCACAAGGCAGTCGTCAAACAGATTCTGCGCCTTTTCGGGTATACCGTAATCGGCAGTAAAATCGCCGTGGTCGGAGAAAAAGAAGATTGCGGCATTGTCATATCTGCCCGTATCTTTGAGTGCCTGAATAATTCTGCCCGTCAGCTCGTCAATCCTTGCGCATTGGGCAAGATATGTTTTACGCAGTGCGGTTATATTTTCTTTATCCCAATCCCCTATTCCGAGAGCATCGCAGAGTTCATACTGCATCGACGGCTTTTTATCTTCGGGTTTTGAAGGTGCTTTTGCAGGCGGAATTTTTGATTCGTCAATCAAATCAAGAAATCTTTTTTCAGCGTGATACGGCGGATGCGGATTATTAAGACCGAGAAAAGCAAAAATCGGCTCATCGGGTTTCGCTTTTCTGATTAAATCTTCACAGCCTTTTGCCCACACCCAATCGTTATCGTGGCACATACCGTCAGCTTCAACGTTGGTTATTTCACCTCTGTAAAAGCTTAAATATCTTTTATCGTCCTTTTCGCCTCTGCCCTCATCCTTCGGCTTTTTGCCGCACTTATTATAGATTTCGCTTGTGCATTCTTTGAGCCACTTTGTCTGCTGACCTGCAAGGCAATCCCCCCTGCCGCTTGTCCAGACGTAATATCCGCTGTTTTTAAGTATGCGGTAAAGATTATCCTCGCCCTGACGCAGCAGATAACTCATCGTTCTGTGACCGTTTGTGTGCGTATAGGTACCCGTCATAAACGAGCATCTTGACGGCACACAGACAGGATTCTGACAAAAAGCGTTGCTGAAGCTGACGCCCTCGTCGGCAAGAGCATCGAGATTCGGAGTGTATGAAGCAGGATTGCCGAGATGATGCATAGAATCCGCTCTCATCTGGTCGGGGTTGATGACTATAATATCGGGTCTGCGGCTCATATCTTCACTCCCTTTTTATTTGCCTGTTCTTCCATTTTACGTGTGTATTCAGCCTCATCACGCAATTCTTTTTCAGCCTTTATTTTTGCCTTTCCTTTTTGCTCGCTGAACTTTTTCATATATTTTTCAAGCTCAGCCTCATAGTTCAGTTTACTGTTCTTTGCACATTTTTCTTTAAGTTCGGTTTTGAATGACTCAACCGCCTTAGTGTCGAGCTCTTCCTGAATAAGTCTTGCTCTTTCTGAAGGCTCAACCCATTCCTCGCCGTTTGCTTTGCATTTATCAATCTGGCGCTGACGGATAATCTTCTGAATAGCAGGGAGTTTGAGTTCGATATCAAGGAATCTGAGAAGAATTGCAAGACCTGCATGAATAAATATATTTATTCCGACAAATGCCCAGACGATTGCTGATATAATATTATCAGGCTG
>JAZSCL010000013.1:0-9889 GCA_045602905.1 Acutalibacteraceae bacterium | reverse complement strand
ACATCGGCAATTCCCGATTTTGAAGGTATTGAATATTCTTTTCTGATGATTTCCATAGAATCAATCCTTTCCGATGAAAAATTTTTTTAATCTTTTGCGAAGAGGTATGCTTATGATACTTGCAACAGCGATTTTGATTATATCGCCTATGAGAAACGGAACAACACAGGCTAACAGTGCGGCAACAAGCGAGGATTTTGTTTGAAGAATATACCACAATGTGCCCGTAAAATAACATAAAAGAGCTCCGAGTGCCATGCTAAGGGGATAAATCAGCTTTCTGTTTTCGTATTTATTCACAAGAAGTCCGGTTAATAGTGCACACGGAATGTAGCCGATAATAAAGCCACCCGTTATTCCTGCAATGCGGTGAAATCCGCCCGTAAATGCCGAAAAAACAGGAAGTCCGAATGCACCGAGAAGAATATAAACAGCAACGGCAATAACGGATTGTTTTGTTTTGGCACAGCTTGAGATAACAAAAATTGCAAAGCTTGCAAGCGAAACCGGGATTGCGCCCGCAGGCACGGAAAGGGGAGCAAGCAGGCATAAAAATGCCGAAAGAAGGGCAATGAATGCTGTGTTTTTTATTGCTGAAATCTGATTCATATTCTGTATTCGTTAATAATTGTGTTCTTCATGTTTTCTGACAATTCAATTCCTTCGTTTCGGAAGCAGGCGATTATTGCACCGAGCTCGGGAGTGAATTTTATAAGGTCAACATTATTGAATCCTTTATCGGAAAGAAGAGCCTTAAAATATTTTCTGTAAGACGGATTATGTTGAAACATTCCGCCCCAAAGACCGATTTTTATGTTTTTATCAGAATCTTTTATAATGCTCAGAACTGTTTCGGAGAGAGCTTTTGCTTCGGACTCAACAATCTCTTTTGCAACCGAATCACCGCAGTCTGACGAAGCGATAACCTCTTTTGCAAATGCCGCCGTGATTTTTCTGCTGACAGATTTATTATAGTAGAGGTCAATCAAATCAAAAATATCAGTTATTCCGAAGTAGTCAAGGCATTTTTTGGTGAGAATTGTTTCGGGTAAAGATTTTTCAAAGCCTCTTATTGCGGCTTTTATTCCCGAAAGACCGATTGAGTATCCGCTGCCTTCGTCGCCGAGAATATAACCCCAGCCGCCTGCGGTTTTTATTTCTCCGTCAGAATTTCTCATAACAGCCATTGAACCTGTACCGCTGATAACCGCCGCACACTCACCGTTTGAATCTGCTGCTTCAAGAGCTATGTATAAATCCGAATCCATGATGATTTTTTTTGCGTTTATTATTCCAACACAGAAGTTTGCGGTTTCTTCGTCGGATGCTCTGCCGTTAAGAGCCGCAGAGCCGATAACAGCGCAGTCGAATTCTCTGACAGAAAGCTTGCCGATTATATCTGACATTGCTTTTCTTGCATTTTCAAGACCGACGGAGCAGTAGTTTATGCTCTCACCCGATGCTGAGCATATATATTTTCCGTCACTTGAATAAACCACTGCAGCAGTTTTGCTGCCGCCGCCGTCAACGCCGAGAAAATATTTCAAGTTATTCATGATAACCTCCGAAAAAGCATTTAAAATCTGTTTACAAACTGTACATTCATTTTTCTTATCCTGTCAACATATGGATGTTATTATATGGTTGCATCAAGAAAAAACACAACATATTCAATATAAATAAATCTTATGGAAAGGAATCGTAACTATGAGCAATAATATCAAGCAACCCTGTGTTATGGTTTGCGTAACACCTCAGCAGTCCTGCGCAAGGCTGATTGAAGCGGGTGCAAGGATTGCAAAAGAAGAAAATCTTCCGCTTTCAGTTCTCAGCGTTTTCAAAGAAAGCAGCGGACTCAACGCCAACGAAGGCGGAGCTTTGGAAAATCTTTTTGAATGTGCCAAAAAATTCAATGCCAATATGGATATTTATTTTAATGACAGCCCTGCACTTGTTATTGCGGTTGCTGCAAAGAAAAACAATGCATCAACTCTTGTTACGGGATTTCCGGGCGAAGGCAGTAACGGATTCATAGCAAGAATTCATGAGATTCTGCCCGATTTGCCCATAACGATGGTTGATAATGATTCAAGCGAATATAAAATAATTCCCGTTGACAAAGAAGAGATAGAAGAGGCAAAAAGGCTGGTTAAAAACTCAATTCATTGATATACCGCCGGAAAAAAGACGGTTGACAGCCTGCCTGAGATAAGCGTATTCCTCGCCCGTAAGGGCGGGGTTTTTTTTAAGAAGATTTTCAGCCGCAAGGTGAGTTTCACGTATTGCTTCGCCGTCGGTCATCATATCAGCAATTTTTAATGCAGGCAGACCGTGCTGACGTGCTCCGAAGAAATCGCCGGGACCTCTGAGCTTAAGGTCTTCATCTGCAATCCTGAAGCCGTCTGTTGTTGAAGCAAGAATTTTCAGGCGATGTGTTGTTTCTTCATTCTGAGCATCAGAAATCATAATACAGCTTGATTTTTCCGTGCCTCTGCCGATTCTGCCTCTTAACTGATGAAGCTGAGAGAGACCGAAACGTTCTGCGTTTTCGATAACCATTATAACGGCGTTCGGAACATCAATTCCAACTTCAATGACGGTTGTTGAAACAAGAAGCTGAGTTTTTCCCGATGCAAAGGAATCCATAACAGCTTTTTTTTCGGCGGGTTTCATTTTTCCGTGAAGAAGACCAACCTTAAAACCTTTGAAGAATCCTTCGGAGAGATTTTTATGAAGTTCGGTTGCGGCAGTCAGCTCAAGCTCTTCGTTTTCGGCAACGAGAGAACAGACTATGTAGCCCTGCATTCCAAGGCAAAGATGTTTTTTGATATAACCGTAGGCTCTTTCGCGGAGCTCGGAATTAACAAGAAAGGTTTCGATTTTTTGTCTGCCCTTCGGCATTTCATCGAGTATGCTCAGGTCAAGATCGCCGTAAATTATTAATGCAAGAGTTCTGGGAATAGGGGTTGCCGACATAACAAGAGTATGGGGGCTGACACCCTTGGAGCTCAGAGTACCTCGCTGATTAACGCCGAAACGGTGTTGTTCATCGGTTACGGCAAGAGCAAGATTTTTAAACTCAACATCTTTCTGTATTAATGCGTGAGTGCCGACAATGAGGTCGATATCTCCGTCTTTCAAAGCTTCTTTTATTCTTTTTTTCTCTGAGGCGGGAGTTGAACCCGTGAGCAAAGAAACAGATATATCCGTGTTTTCAAACATTTTTGCAAGTGTATTATAATGCTGCATTGCAAGAACTTCCGTTGGTGCCATGAGAGCACTCTGATATCCGTTTTTGGCACAGTTATATATGAGTGCCGCACTGACTGCGGTTTTACCTGAGCCTACATCGCCCTGCAGAAGTCTGTTCATGGGAACATTTTGCTTCATATCTTCCGTAGCCTGAGCGATGGCACGCTTTTGTGCGCCCGTAGGCTCAAAGGGGAGCATATCAAAGAATTCTTGTGTATAATCATTTACCATGGGTGTTGCGTTAGAGTTGCGGCTTTTGGTTTTAAGACGCATAAGACCTAATTCAAGCAGAAAGAGCTCTTCGAAAATCAGTCTTCTGCGAGCTTCGGAAAGCATATCTTCGCTTTCGGGAAAATGGATATTCCAAAGAGCATTTTTTATTCCCATGAGGCAGTAGCTGTTACGAATATCGTCGGGGAGCGGGTCACGGAATTCACCGCACTGTTCAAATGCAGAGCGAACAAGCTTTTCGATCGCTCGTGAATTCATGCCTGCAGTCTGCGGATAAACGGGTCTCATTTTTCCGTCACCGTCAAATTCGGTGAATTCGGGGGAATTCATTGCTCTGTAATAACCTTTACCCGTTATTTTTCCGAAGAAAAGATATTCTTTTCCCTGCTCGATTTTCTGAGCAGCATATTTGTTGTTGAAAAATGTGATATCAAGCAGATTTTCGCCGTCTGTTACCTCGGTTTTATACAGAGTCATTCCTTTTCTTACTCTGTGCTCACGGCAATCCATGCCTGCGATGGCGCGGATACATACGGTTTCGTTTACTGGAGCATCTTTTATTGATGTGATTTTGCTCCAATCCTCGTATACCCTCGGGTAAAAAGTCAGCAAATCCCACAGGGTGAAAATTCCGAGCTTTGCCAGCATAGCGGCTCTTTTTTCGCCCACTCCTTTAAGATATTTGATGCTTGAATTAAATTCCATATTTAACTCCGTTATATTCTGCCTGACTGAATTCTCATATTGTCTATTTTAATGGCGGTCAGTTCTCCGTATTCAAGACCCTTTGCAAGAGCCTTGTCGGGACAGTTTGTATGAATATGGATTTTGATAAAATCCGAATACGGTACAACGGCGGAGCAATCGCCTATACCTGCAAAATATTTTTTTAAATCCTTTGTTTCGGTTTTGTCTGTGTTTATTATAAATTCGGTGCAATAAGTGAATTTGATGCTTTCTGAGCTGAATTCTTTTCTGACTTCCGTTTCGGATAATACGGCAGGTGAATGACCTTTGTTCATGCTTTCCATGATGTAAACAAGCCCCTGACCGCCTGCATCAACAACTCCGTGTTTCTTAAGTATTGGAAGCAGATTCGGAGTTGATTTGAGCGATGCTCTTGCACCTGAAACGGCGGCATCAAAGGTTTCTTTTGCAGACTTACCTTTTTGTGCGGCGGATTTTGCTTTGGCGGCGGCAAGTCTGATAACAGTCAGAATTGTTCCTTCTGTCGGCTTATCAATGCATTCGTATGCTTCATTGCATCCTGCTTCAAGAGCATCGGCAAGAGTGTGCGCATCAAGTGTCTCGCATCCTTTTATACTTTCTGCAAAGCCTTTGAAAATCAAAGCAAAAATAACTCCCGAATTGCCTTTTGCGCATCTGAGAAGCTCACCTGCGGCAATGTCTGCAAGTGCGGAAACGGTTGCTTCATCGCAGTCGGCAATCGCTTCTGCACATCCCGAGACGGTTAAAGCGAGGTTTGTTCCCGTATCGCCGTCGGGCACGGGAAAAACGTTCATCTCGTTAACCTCGGATTCACGGATTTTCATACTCTCTGCGGCAGAGATAATTGCATTTTTTAAATCAGCGGATGTAATCATAATATACAGACCTTTCTGTGGGTTTGAGTATATTATGGCAAAAAGTTCCGTATTTAATACAGATTATTTGAATTTCCAGGTTTCGATGTCATAGAAAACGTCGCCGTCACAGCAGGCAAAATCGGCTTGCATGGCGTTTGTGTAGGATGCCGCCGCATTGCGGTAGCAAAGGGGAATGAAGGGTAAATCCTCGTTGAATGTGTTTATGAAATCCATTAATTCGCATTTCCCTGAAAGAAGTTGTGAATATCTTGAAGCCGAAATGCAGAGAGAATCGATTCCGTATGCAGAAAAACCGTCAAAAAGCGGAGAAAGAGTCATATTTGGAGTCAGCCTCATTTCTCCGATATACATATCGTAAGAGCCGAGCTCAAGTGCTTCTTTATAATAATCCTCGGAATAGTCTTTCAGATTAACCTCAAATCCGATTGATTCAAGATATTTTTTTATAAATTCGGCAGTTTCGAGCTTGAACTGATTATCTTTGTTTACGAGAAGAGAAACCTGCTTATCAATCTCTGTTTCGGACTGTTCAATAAGTTCAAGCGATTTTTCTGTGTTTTCCGGAATAATCAGGTCTTTTGAAGCAAGGGCATACCATTCGGGGTTGAAGGGCGAATAGGTTTCACGGGCGTGCCCCTGAAATGCTGTTGAAACGATTTCTTTGCGGTCAATGGCAAGATTTACAGCCTGGCGGAGCAAGGGATCGGAAAACACCTCACTTTGAGAATTGAATGCAAGGAATACAAAATTATTGATTCCCATCTCAACCGTTTTGGCATTGACTCTCGAGAATGTGCCGCTGCTCAGGTCGTTATAGTAAAATCCCGTGTTTCCGATTTCAAGACTGCTTTCAAGTGATGAGCTGTCTCTTACGGGTACAAGCATAACGGTTTTGATTGCAGGATTGAAGTTTTGTTTTTTTGTGTTAACAACAAGATAAACAGATTCGCCCGATATTTCGGGAACATATCTTCCCGAGCCTACAGGCAATTCGCCCTCTGAACCGCTTTTGACTATCGGAAAGGTGAGGCATGAAAGCGCATAGGGGTCGGGACTGATAAGGTTGAAAACAAGCATATTCGAGGTTGAAACGCTTGCGGATGCAATGTTGTCAAGTTTTGAACCGTAGGCAGGGGAGAATCTTGCCTTTTCAAATGAATAAACAACATCGGCCGATGTGATTGATGTACCGTCGGAGAAAACTGCATCGCCGAGGGTTACGTTTATCATGGAGCTGCTTACTATAGCTCCTTTTGCAATAACGGGTTCGGGTTCATACTGTTTGTTCAGCTTATACAGACCGTCATAAACCAGACCGAGAATCTGAATGTTTGCCGCCATTGATGCAGTAAAAGGGTCAAGCATATCAGCCTTTGAATAGGCGAGTTTGAGAGTACCCTCGGATTGGTTGGCAATATTTGAAACGATGTGTGGGTCTGTGTTTTCGGGATTTTTTTCTTTGCATCCCGAAAAAAGAACAAGAACGGTTGAAACTGTCAGAAATAAAGCAATGATTTTTTTCATTGTTTTCACCTTAAATCAAGAATTATTTTGCCTGCCATTATAAGACCTGCGGTACCGGGCACAAACGGAAGACTGCCCGGAGTTTGTCTTTTGCCGGAGCTTTCTGCTGTTTCTGCGGGTTTAACGGGAATTTCGTCTGACCAGACAACACTGAGCTTTTTTACTCCTCTTTTGCGAAGCTCCGTACGCATAACACGGCATAGCGGACACCCGCTTGTTTTGAAAATATCTGAAACCGTGAAGCGTGAGGGATCAAGCTTGTTGCCTGTGCCCATGCATGAAATCAAGGGGATTGTAAACTCCTGAGATTTGACTGCCAGATCGATTTTTGCGCTTACGGTGTCTATTGCATCTGCAATGTAATCATATTGTTCAAGATGGAATTCGTGGGAGTTTTCGGGCAGATAAAACAGCCGGAGTGCAGTTACTTCACATTGAGGGTTGATATCAAGAATTCTTTCCTTAACAACTTCAACCTTGGGTCTGCCGACTGTTGAGTGGAGGGCACAAAGCTGACGGTTGATGTTTGTAACGGAAACAATATCGTTATCAACGATTGTGATTTTCCCTATTCCTGCTCTTGCGAGAGCTTCGGCAGTGTAAGAGCCTACTCCGCCCAGACCGAAAACTATAACATTTTTATTATTCAGATTGACGGTCGAGTTTTCGCCGAGAATCATTTCCGAGCGTGTAAACTGCGAAATTTCCATCCTGCACCTCCATATACTTATTCAAAATATATAATACAAAAAATAAAGTAAAAAGTAAATATATTGTTTGTAAATTTTAAAATATATTGTTTAACTGTACACAGAGCAGAGACACTGACTCAGTGATGATAAATATAAAAAGTTCAAAAAATATAAAAATTAATTCACTTTATTTGTTGATTTTGTGAATTTTGGTGATATAATATAGATTATAAAGAAAGGGGTATACATATGTTCAAAAAAATAACAGCGCTATTTCTTGCAATTCTGACAGTAGTTCTCATGTCGGGCATCAGCGCATCGTCGGCAGATGCTCAGACACCCGAAAAGAATTACATTATCAAAGATCCTTATGTTAAAGTTGATTGGGACAAATGGACTGCTTATAAAGCTCAGCTTCATTGTCATTCAACAGCAAGCGACGGTTTCCTTACGGTTGAAGAGGTTGTCAAGAAGCATTATGACCTCAACTACGATATCGTTGCCCTTACCGACCACGGTACTCTTAACAGAGGCTGGAACATCGCTCCCGAAACAGTTCCTCTTATGAGATATATCAAAAAAGAGAGAACAAAAATGGCTGATATCATTCCTATCGAGGAAGAGCTTTATCAGGCATATCTTAACGGTACGGCTGAATCCGAAACAAGAACACACAAAAACGGTATGCTTGACGTACCTCTGGGCAATGAGCTCAATATGGCAACTCCTTTTGCGGACTGCCATCTTACGGGTTATTTCGCCGAGTACGGTCAGGGTCTTGCAGGTGTTTTCGGCGATTACGAAACTCCGAGTAAAGGCGTTATGGAAAAAGGCGGTATATCAATGCTCTCTCATGTGGGAGAATATGTTTATATTGATAAGGATTCGGAGCTTCATGTCGGACAGCCCGTTGACGATTATTACGCAACAAAGTTTGCTCGCCTTTTCATGGATTATAAAGGCTCAAGCGTTGGCATGGGCATAAACAGCGCAACCGATGCCCACACAAGATGCGACAGAATTCTCTATGACCAGATTCTGCAGAAGACAATCCCCAACGGTGTTCTTCCCTGGTCTTTCACTTTCTCGGATTCACACAATGAAAGTTCCATCAACTATGCATACACAATGATGCTTATGCCCGAGTTTACTCTTGATGCATTCAAAAAATGTATGATTAACGGTGAGCTTTTCTCGATTACTCATTATTCAAACGGTGTTGAACTCAACGGAATGAAGGAAATGCCCAATTTTGTTGAAAAAGAAGTTGAAGACAGCAAAAGCTATCTTCTTGACAACACTCCCATGGTAACAAGAGTTGAGGTTGATCAGGAAAACGATAAAATAATAATCGAAGGAACAAACTTCAACGAAATTACATGGGTATCAAACTGCAATGTAATCAAGAGAGAAAGCAATATTTCAAGCGGTACAGCAACTCTTGATCTTCACTCAGAGCTTCTTGATGAGCCCTATCTTTATGTAAGATTCTATATCACTGGCGAAAACGGAATTTGCTATTCTCAGCCGTTCGTTCTTGAGGTTGAAGGTGAAGAATTTGAACCCGTTGAGGTTGTCGAAACCGTTTATGACCTTCCTTGGTTCCTCAGAAAGCTCGTAACCGTAGTTGACCTTGTTGCTTTCAGAGCAAATCCCCTTATCTGGATTTTCAAGTATTTCGGACTTGGCTATAATCCCGTTACATTTGAAAGACTTTTTAATCCGTTCTGATAATTATAAAAACTGCCTTGCTTTTCAGTGAGGCAGTTTTTTTAGAATTAATTGTTGTATTTCTGCCCCTTTCCATAGTATACTATAACTGTTAAACATTAGCAAAAGGGGAGATACAATGAAAGTTTCCGAGATGCCGTATCAGCGAATTACCGTAGAGGAATTCAAAGAGCAGGCTGAAAAGATAATTGCAAAAATCAAGGCGGCGAAATCCGCAGAGGATTTGAGGACTGCGAGGGATGAATATAACAAAATCAGCGAAGATGTTGACACTGCCGCATCGCTTGCAAACTGCCGTTTTACCCTCAACACGAGGGATGAATTCTACAATGCGGAGATGGATTATTACGATAACGCAATGCCGCTTTTCTCCGAAATTGAGAATGAATACAAAAAGGCGATGCTTGACTCACCCTACAGAGCAGATGCCGAAAAGCTCATAAATCCCAGAGTTTTCAAGGGCTTTGAGATGTCACTCAAAACATTCTCGCCCGAAGTTATCGAGGATTTGCAGGCTGAAAATGCACTCGTCACACGCTACTCAAAGTTTATGGGTGAGCTTGCATTTGAGTTTGAGGGCGAAAAAATGCCCCTCTCCGTGTTGAGGGGTAAATTAGAAGATGACAGCCGTGACGTCCGCAGAAAAGCCGCAGAGGCAATCGGCAAAACAATGGAAGCCAATGCCGATACATTCGACGAAATTTTTGACGGTCTTGTTAAAATCAGAACACAAATTGCCCGTAAACTCGGCTACAAAAACTTCGTTGAGCTCGGCTATTACAGAATGGGCAGGGTAGACTACGATGAAAAAATGGTTGCCGCATTCCGCAAGAGCGTTGAAACCGATATTGT
>JAZSCL010000012.1:0-7192 GCA_045602905.1 Acutalibacteraceae bacterium | reverse complement strand
ATGCCTTTCGGACATCCGTGTGCCCGTGGAGGAAGACCCCTGGGCATAAATAAAACAAAGGAGAGATATTACTATGAAAAAATTACTTGCAGTTCTTCTTGCACTCGCAATGCTCTTTTCATTTGCCGCTTGCGGTGATGATAATCCCGATAAACCCAAAACTTCAGATAATTCAGAAGGAAGCGTTGAAACCTCGCTTTTCACCGTTGAATTTGACGGCGACTGGATAAACATTGAAGATGAATTTGAAGATGAAGAAGATTACTGTGCGGCAGTGCTTCAGGTTCTTGACCCTGAAGACGATGAGTATTATCTCATCGAAGCAAAAATAAGCGTTGAAATTGAAGATCCCTATGATTTCCGTGAAGATCTTGTTGATTACGGCTTCAACCAGTATGAATACAAAGAAAACAAGGCTTATGAAACCGTAACTGTCGGCAGTGTTGAACTGCTTGAATATGATGACGGTGATGACACTCTCGTTTATTTCAACCGTGTTGAAGGTGCAAATGCATCTGTTTACGTCAAGTTCGACGCAGTTGATACGGAAGACAGCCGTATAGACGCTCTTCTTGAAGGTATCACATTCAACCTTGAAGATATCGGCAACGTTGATGGTCCTTGGGAATGGGAAGGCGAAGAATTCTATGCCGATGATACAAGCGTGAATGCAGGCGCATTTACTGTTGAAACTCAGTTTGTTCCATTTGAATCACCCATAACAACGTTTGAAACCTTTGAGCATTCAGTTGCTGCAATCGGCGACAGAATTTATGTGCTTACCGAAGGCGAACTCAATGTTTGCCATTATAACGGCACAGAACTTGTTTTCGTTGAAAAAATCGACCTTCCAGAAGATGATTACGACAGAATAGAATCAACATCCGACGGCAGACTCTGGGTAAGTGGCGGAATGAATGACGTTCTCTGTATCAAAGACGGTAATATAGTTGCAACTTATGAAGATATTGACAATCTTGCAATACATCCGTCAGGCACATGGGGCGTTGATTTCTTCACATCAAACGAGTGCAATATTATAAACTTCAGCGGCAACGCTTTTACTGCAACTCCCGTTGTTTTCAAAGAAGCTAAAACAGTAATGCATATTTGCGTTGATGAAAATAACATCTATGTTTGCGCAAGCGCAGCAGATGACAGCGGACATAAAGTGTTTATCTATAACAAATCGGGCGTCCTTCAGAAAACTCTTTGTGATGCTGACGGAGAAGGTCTCGGAAGCGTTACATTCATCACTCAGACCGCAAACGGCTATATTGCTTTTGACGGCAACATGAGAGATGTTCTTCTTTGGGATAATAACGGAGCATTCATTGAAGAGATTTCTGACCGTGACCTTTTCTCAACAGGTTATCCTTGGTTCTGCGACTCGGCAGTTCTTGATGACGGAACAATTATTACGATTATGACAGATGAACGCGAAGATAAATCTGCAACAGAGCTTGTGGCGTTCATCGTCAGAGGGTTCTGATTTTATGGATAAGATAAAAAGAATAGTTTGCGTTATATTGGCTTTATGTTTTACGGTTGCCTTTACATCTTGCGGAGATAAAACTCCGCAAGATGTTGAAACTACAACACAAAACACCGAAAATAATGCAAAAGAAGAAATAACCGTTCTTTCTCTAAACAAAGAATATGTTTCTCACTACGAGTGGTATGAGGATTATCCCGAAATGCTTGTCAGAAGCGAATATTCAACTGTAGTTCTTGATGAATCATTTGCAACGGAATATCCTGCTCTTGCAAAAACTCTTTCTGAAACTTCCATTATGCGCAAAAAATCAATGGAAGAAGAAAAGGATAATCTGCTTTTTGATGCCACGAAAGAATTTATGAATGACGGCGAGTATTTTTCAACCTATATTTCAACACTTGATGTTCAGGTAAGACGAGCTGACAGAATCGCCGTCAGCTTTCTTGAAGATTATTATTCGGATTATGGCAGATCATTCAACGGTCTGAATTATGATACCGAAAGCGGAAATCTTCTTGCTCTTTCCGATGTTATTACGGATACTTCCGAAATTTCTGAAATCGTCGAAAATATAATTATGAGCCGTATCGGTGAGGAAGAACCTTTCGGCGAAACTGCTGTTGCAGATTATTTTTCCAACACAGCGCAAGAAGATATTAATTGGACTCTTGACTATAACGGAGTAACGTTTTATTTCAATGCAGGCGCAATTGCACCAACCAATTTCGGCGTTCAGACAGCAACCGTAACATTTGCTGAATATCCTGAATTGTTCAACGAAAAATATACCGTTGTGCCTGATGCATATATCGTCAGCCTGCCTGTATCGTCATCATTTTACACCGATGTTACAGGTAACAATCGTTTGGAAGAAATTATTGTTATGGGTGACTGCGATACAGAAAGCAGATATTACAACACGCTCAGCGTATATTATGAAGGTTCGTTCCATAATGAAGAATGGTCTGCGTATGAGCTTGACCCTTACTATGTAAAAACTGCTGACGGCAACAGTTATATTTATCTTTTCAGTCTCAACAGCGAAGATGAAAACAGAGAAACCGTACTTTCGGTCTTTAAACTTGAAAACGGTGAGGTTAAATTTATTGGCACTTCAGAAATCGGTATGCTTTGCAAGGGTAATAAAATCTTTGCTTTGCCGACAGACCCCAACAACCTTCTTCTTGATGCCTATGACGGAGCAACTGATTCTGTTTACTCTGCAGATGAAAACGGAATCCCCAAAAATAACAGTTAATTAAATCCATAAAATTTTCACATATAAGGAAGGTTCAGAGTATAATCTGATTATTTGACTGAATTATAAAAATCCCGTTGTTTCATTTTAGTTGAAGCAACGGGATATTTTTATCTGAAAGTTAAAGATTTAATTGTAAACTTTCTGTTAACAATTAACTTCTGCCCAACACTATCCTTGACAAAAAAGTTGGTCCAAAATATAATTCAAGTATACGAACATTTGTTTGTCTTGCAAACATAAAATTTTACAATCCAAAAAAGGAGATAAAAAAATCAGTGTCAAATGAAAATCTCAGCAATAAATCTCTTGAAGAACTTCGTGAAATGAAGGCAAAGGGAGAAGCTGAACTGAAGCGATTACATAACAAAAGCAAATATTATGATTCACAAATAAAATTGCTTACACGGAAAGAACGTACCCACAGACTTTGTACCCGTGGAGCAATGCTTGAAAAATTTCTCGGTTGTCCCAACGAACTGGCCGACGAACAGGTTGAAACAATTCTGAAAATTGCATTTCATCCCGAAGCAGTCGGCAAAGCGATTGAGCAATTCAGAGAGAGCAACGAAAACACCACTTTGTAAAAGTGCGCAATTATACACCGTTGCGGTGAAATTGCGGTTTTTTACAAAAACACTCGGAACAATGTTCCGCTGATTTCATCAGACAAGGGTTTCACCCCTGCGACTTCGTCTGCCCCAATTTGAAAGGAGCGTGATAAAAATATCCTGTACCCATTTTCAGATTTCAATACAAAAACGTAGTGAAAATAAATCTGCCGTTGCGGGCGCTGCTTATCAGAGTGGCACCAGACTTTTTTCGGAATACGATAACCGAACCAAAAATTATTTACGAAAGAAAAGTGAAGTTATCCATTCCGAAATCCTTCTTCCTCAAAACGCACCGCAAGAATATCTCGACAGGGAAACTTTATGGAACTCTGCCGAGAAAGCCGAAACTCAATGGAATTCACAACTTGCCCGAAAAATTATCATCGCACTTCCGAGAGAAATCCCAACCGAGCAGTATGCAGAGCTTGTCAGAAGTTATTGCTATGAGCAATTCGTTTCAAAAGGAATGTGTTGTGATTTTGCTGTTCACGATAAAGGTGACGGCAATCCGCACACACATATTATGCTGACGATGAGAGCGATTGACGAAAACGGAAAGTGGCTTCCGAAATGCAGAAAGGTTTATGAGCTTGATGAACACGGCAACCGAATCGGTGAACACCGTGAAGATATTGTTGATTGGAACAAAAGAGAAAATGCAGAAATCTGGCGTCATGCTTGGGAAGAAAAAGTCAATGAATATCTTGAAAAGAATAACCGACCCGAAAGAATTGATATGCGTTCTTATGAACGGCAAGGAATTGATATAGTTCCAACAGTTCATCTCGGTCCTGCTGCATCAGAAATGGAAAACAGAGGTGAAGTAACATTTCTCGGCACTCTGAATCGGGATATTGTTAAATTCAACTCTGTCAGAAACAAGGTGCGCAAAGCACTTGCGGAATTAAAAGAATGGATTGAAGAAGTCAAGAAAATTCTTTCGGAACTCAAAGAAGAAAAAGAGCCGACAATCGCAGATATTCTCATCGACTATCTGAACTCCCGACAAGAAGCTCACAACGGAAAAAGCAGATACTATTACAATAAAGATTTAGCAGTTGATTTGAAAAAGGTTTCACAGATAGTAATGTTTCTTCAGCAACGCAATATCACATCAGCCGATGAATTGAGAAGTATGATTACAGAGGCAATAGAAATCCAAAACAGAATTGGTGATACCGAAGAAAAAATCAAAGAACTTAAAAAAGGAATTAAATTCCTCGGTGATTATGCAAAATACAAATCTGTTGCAGATGAATACAGCAAAAAGAAATTCGGCAGAGATAAATTTAAAACCGAACACAGCAAGGAATTAAATTCATTCTACCGAGCGAAACGTTGGGTTGATGAAAATCCAAACGCAACAACCAAATCTCTGAAAGCCGAACTAAAAAAATTGCAAACAGAAAAAGCTGCCGATGAAGCTTTAATCGAAAGCAACTACGGCAGTCTTGAAGAACTCAAACGTGCAAAATTTGTCATTTCAAAAGTTCTTGCGAATGTTAAATATCATGAGCAGGAAGATTCACGGCAGACAGCAGAAAAATCAAAACAAGAAACTATTGAATAACGAAAGGACGTAATAATTGAATAATAAAAATGTTTCCGTTAATGAAAACGGAGATTTAACCATAAAGAATTTATCCGCATACTGGATTCCTGAATTGACAATTCAGAAGAAAATCGGCGGAACACATTACACGGTTTTCGGTACATACGAAGGTGATGAACCCATAGTCGGAAAACTCGAACGCATAATGACAAAAAACATTTCCGAAAAAATGGAGAAAACCGAATGACAAATCAATTTGATGATGATATAATGAACCCGACCAATCCTGTGCAGACAGTTGCCCAATCAAAGGAGGATACAGAAATGTCAAGGGCAACAAATAAAATTACAGCCTTGTATTGCAGACTTTCACAAGAGGATGCGTTAGCAGGTGAATCGAACTCGATTTCGAATCAAAAAAGTATGTTACTTTCATATGCAAAAGAACACCGTTTCCCGAACCCTACATTCTTTGTGGATGACGGTTATTCGGGTACCAACTTCGACAGACCGGGATTTCAGGCAATGCTTGATGAAATCGTTGCGGGAAATGTTGCGGTTTGTATCACAAAGGATTTGAGTCGACTCGGAAGAAATTCATCTCTCACGGGACTTTACACCAATTTCACATTCCCCGAACACGGTGTCAGATACATCGCAATCAATGATGATTTTGACACAAGCGACCCGAACAGTGTAAACAACGATTTTGCGGGAATCAAGAATTGGTTCAATGAATTCTATGCAAGAGATACGAGCCGAAAAATCCGGGCAGTTACCAAATCCAAAGGCGAAAAGGGTGTTCCGCTCACAGTAAATATTCCATACGGCTATAAGAAAGACCCTGATAATCCGAAACACTGGGTTGTTGATGAAGAAGCTGCCATGGTAGTCAAAAGAATATTTGATATGTGTATGGAGGGCAGAGGTCCGAGTCAAATTGCAAATCAGTTGACAGCTGACAACATATTGAATCCTACCGCTTACAAAAGAAAGCAAGGAATCAATTCACCCAATCCGTTATCTGAAAATCCATGTCATTGGAGCGTAAACACCGTTGTTAATATTCTCGAACGCAGAGAATACACAGGCTGTATTGTAAATTTCAAAACCTACACCAACTCAATATGGGATAAAAAGCAAAGGCAGAATCCTGAAGAAAAACAAGCAGTTTTCGAAAATGCTCATGAACCGATAATTGATGACTCTGTGTTTGAAAAGGTACAGATAATTCGCCGGAATCGTCACAGAAAAACCAAAACGGGCAAGAGCAGTATGTTTTCAGGAATGTTGTATTGTGGAGATTGCGGTGAAAAGATGTATTTTTGTGCAAGCAACAATTCAAAGTTTGAGCAATCTTTCTTTGAATGTTCAGTACATCACAAGCATCGTGATAAATGCAAAATCCATTTTATTCGTTCCGTTGTTCTTGAAGATTTGGTGCAAACGCATATGAATGCGGTAGTGTCATACGTTGCAAGATACGAAGAACATTTCAGAAAAGTTATGACTGAAAAACTTCAGGTTGAGAGCGAAGAAAAGATCAGAGTACGGAAGAAGCAGTTATCCCAAAATGAAAAGCGAATTGCAGAGCTTGACCGATTGTTTATCAAGATTTATGAAGATAACGCAAAAGGTACGCTTTCGGATGAAAAGTTGGAGATGATGAGCCAACGATACGAAGAAGAACAATCGCAACTTAAATCAGAGTTGGTAACATTACAGGAAAATATCGAAATACAGGAACAACAGACAGAAAATTTAGAACAGTTCATTCAGCTTGCATCAAAGTATGCTGACGGAGTTCCGCTTACACCTTATTCGTTAAGAGAACTTGTCAAAAGAATTTACGTTTCAGCCGCAGACAAATCGAGCGGCAAACGACAACAAAGCATTTTAATTGAATACGATTTTATCGGATTCATACCGCTGAACGAACTTATGCAAAAGAAATCGGCGTGACCGAAGCCACGCCGAACCTTGAAAATGTTCAATTTTCAGAGAATAAAAAGCTGTTTTACGAACCACGCATATAACCGGTGGTTGATTATTTAACGAAAATTGATATAGCCGAAAACAAGAAGACCGACCATAAGAATATGGAAGAACGGAAGAACCGTGATATCTCCTCCGAAGGACACGAGGAAATCTTTGACGGATTTCGAGTTTTTGTAGTTTTCAATTACTCTCTTGGGACGGTAGAAATAAACAAGGTCAAAGACAATGTAACCTACACAGTAGAAAATCCATGTTTCCCAAAGTGTATATCC
>JAZSCL010000011.1:0-13749 GCA_045602905.1 Acutalibacteraceae bacterium | reverse complement strand
CTGATTGAAGATTTGGTAATCTATCAGTCAAAACAAATGTAACTGTCCGATAAAAAGCCTTGAATAAAACCTGCGTTTAAGATATAATCCAATCGGAAAGTATTGTAAGCGTGGGTTGTTTCAAAGAAAGGAGAATTTTTTAAATTGAAACAAACTTACAATACAGCATTATATATGCGATTAAGCCGTGATGACGAAACCTACGGTGATAGTGTCAGCATAGAGTCGCAACGCACAATTCTCCGTCAATATGCAGCAGCCAATAACTTGAATGTTGTTGATGAATACATAGATGACGGATGGAGCGGAACGAATTTTGACAGACCTGCATTCAAAAGAATGATGAATGATGTTGAAGCAGGCAGAATCAACTGTATCGTTACCAAAGACCTCAGCCGTTTCGGTAGAGAACACATAATGATGGACTACTATCTCGAATTTGTGTTCCCCGAAAAGAAAGTGCGGTATGTTGCCGTTGCCGAAAACGAGGATACCGAAAACGGACTCAGCGATTTTGTTCCGTTCAAAAACTTGTTCAATGAGTGGTATGCAAAAGACACAAGCCGTAAAACAAAACAAGCTTTCCACGCAAAATTCCTTGCAGGTGAGAGAATGGGAAATTATGCTCCCTTTGGTTACAAAAAACATCCCGAAATCAAAAACAAGATAATTCCCGATGAAGAAACTGCACCGATTGTCATTCGAATGTTTGAGATGGCGGCACACGGAACGAGTCTTTCAAAAATTATGAATTATCTTATTGATGAAAGGATACCTGTTCCGAGTTACTGGGAATATTCGAGATTCGGCGGATTTGCAAGAATCTATAACAATCCCGAGAGGCAAAAGAATAATTATCTTTGGAGGTTTAGTCAGGTTCAGAATATTCTCAGGGATGAAACCTACATAGGGAACACAATTCATTTTCAGCACACGAATGTTTCTTACAAAAACAAAAAGGTTATCCGCAACCCGAAAGAAAAATGGATGAAGGTTGAAAACACACACGAACCGATTGTTTCAAAAGAAACTTTTGACCTTGTGCAGCAGCAAATGGAAAGCAGAAAAAAGCCAACAAGAACCGGAAGCACACAAATATTTGCGGGACTCATCAAATGTGCGGACTGCGGAAAGAGTATGAGGTATTGCACCAACAAGAAAACATACACTTATTTCAATTGCACAAGCTATTCTTTATACGGAAAGGAAATCTGTTCACAGCATTACATCCGTTACGACACACTTTATCCGTATATTCTTTCAAGAATACAGTTCTGGACAAGGCTTGCAGAAACACAAGAAGAAGCCTTGATGAAAAAGCTGGTGGATAACGATGCTGAAAAGCACGATGCAACAATGAAGAACAGAGCTTCCGAACTCGCAAAATCAAAAAAGCGAAAAGCCGAAATTGACCGACTTTTCGCCAAAATGTATGAAGATTGGGTAAATGAGCGCATCACGGAATACAACTTCAATATGATGTCAGAACGATATCAGACTGAACAACAAGAACTTGATGAGAAAATCAACACTCTTGAAGCCGAACTTTCAACCGAGAAGAAAGTAACCGATAACGCAGAAAAATGGATTGCAGTTCTGAAACAATACTCCAATCCAACGGAACTGACCGCCGAACTGCTGAACACTTTGGTTGAAAAGATACTGATTCACGAAACTCAAGAAAACAGTTTCGGAGAAACCGAACTCGTTATCGATATCATCTACCGCTTCGTCGGTAAAATCGACTAAACCGCAGTATCCTTAATTTGTACCAAGGTATAAAAGTACGTCGAGTGGCGAAGTTTGTTCGCAGCATAAAACATTGTTTTTTTTTCATTTTTTCTTTTGAATAAAATTATAGGGTTCTGCAGGATAATAATTCCTGCAGAACCCTTGTTATATGTATTGTTTTATGCGGTCTGCGCTTTTTTTACATTCCTTTTTTATCTGAATATATTATTGTAAATAACCGCGTAGTGCGTTACGGTTGCCGCGAAAACGAAAACATGAAAGACGATATGTAACGCAGGGCGTTTGATTCCGATATAACAGAAAATCGCACCGATAACATAGATAACACAGCCTGCGAGCAAGCCGAGGAACGCTCCCACATCTATCTCGCCGAGCAGCGGCACCGCACAGCCGAGCATCACAACGCAGGAAACTATATATACCGCCATAGTCATTGCTTTAAGCTTTTCAAAAAAGAAAACCTTTGAAACTATGCCGAATACGGCGCAAATCCATGCAATCGCAAACACTGCAATGCCGTGGGGAACGCTGACCTCATACAAAGTTACAAGTGCGCAGGGAGTTGCCGTACCTGCAATAAGAACAGGAATGGCGGAATGGTCCAGAAGCCTCGCCTTCCGCTTTGCTTCGCTCATCGGCAAACCGTGATACACCGACGAAACGGTATAAACTGCAAGCATCGAAAGACTATATATCAATCCCGATGCAAATTCCCTTGTGTTCCCCGATTTAATAATAATCATCACCGTTGCAAAAACAGAAAACACCGCACCGACTGCGTGGGTTATGCAATTCCATCTGTCAACGGTTTCTGAATATTCAATCAGCTTAACATCCTTTGCAATCAAAGAATCACCTCTCATCATCAGGTTTTTCGTCCATAAAATCAAGCACTCTTTCGATGAGCCCCAATCGGTTTTCGCCTTTGAGCAGACGCACCGCAATATGCGGTTTTCCGTTGCCTGCACTGACAACGAATCTGCCTCTGAAATGTGCCGAGCACATGGCGATTTTCTCCATGTCGAGCAAATTTATTCTGAAAATAATTCTGTCGCTCTGCATAGTGATTTCATAAATATCGTGCCTTGCCGCCTTGCCTCTGAGCAGGGCGATTTTTATAAGTCCCTCAACGCTTTCGGGCGGGTCGCCGAAGCGGTCGCAAAGCTCATCGATAACATCCGAGGCATCCTCGTTTGTTTTGATGTCGGCAATGCGGCGGTAAATCTGAAGCCTCTGGGGTACGCTTTCGATGTAATCTTCGGGAATGTGTGCATCAATAGGCAGGTCGATAACGCAGTCCTTTTCGGGAATATCGGATTTTTCTCCCTTCTCCTCGCTGATTGCCTGCTCAAGAAGCTTAACATACATCTCATAGCCGACGGATTCCATGTGTCCGTGCTGATTCGCACCGAGAACACTGCCCGCACCTCTCAGCTCAATGTCACGCATGGCAATATGAAAGCCCGAACCGAACTCGGTAAATTCCCTGATGGAATCAAGCCTGCGTGTTGCAATTTCACTGAGCTGTTTTCCCCGTGTAAACGTGAAATACGCACTTGCACGGCGTGACGAACGGCCCACTCTGCCTCTTATCTGATGAAGCTGTGCAAGACCCATTCTGTCGGCATTTTCTATAATCAGCGTGTTTGCGTTGGGCACATCAACACCCGTTTCGATAATCGTTGTGCACACAAGAACATCGATTTCGCCTTCAAGAAGCCTTCTCCACACTTCGCTCAGCTCATCCTCGCTCATTTTTCCGTGGCCGATTCCGATATTGGCATCAGGGAGCATCGCCTTGATTTCGGCGGCTTTTTTCTCGATATCCTCAACACGGTTATAGAGATAATAAACCTGACCGCCCCTGCGAAGCTCCTGCTCCATTGCCTGAACAAGAACGGGCATATTATGTTCGATAACATAGGTCTGAACAGGCTGTCTGTCCTGCGGAGCTTCCTCAAGCACCGACATATCACGGATTCCCGTCATCGCCATGTTGAGGGTTCGTGGAATGGGAGTTGCCGTCAGCGTCAGAACATCAACGGCAGGGAAAAGGCTTTTCAGCTTTTCTTTCTGCGCAACGCCGAAACGCTGTTCCTCGTCAACTATAATAAGACCCAGATCACGGAACTGAACATCTTTAGAAATAAGACGGTGAGTACCCACAACGATATCAACCGAGCCGCGGCGAAGTCCGTCAAGGGTTTTTGAGATTTCTTTCCTTGTGCAGAACCTTGAAAGCATTCCCGCCTCGATGGGGAAGCCCTCAAAGCGTCTCAATATGGTCTGATAGTGCTGAAGCGCAAGAATCGTTGTAGGAACAAGAATTGCGCACTGCTTGCCGTCTGCAACGCACTTGAACACTGCGCGCAGGGCAACCTCGGTTTTGCCGAAACCGACATCACCGCAGAGCAGTCTGTCCATCGGATACGGTTTTTCCATATCCTTTTTGATTTCGTGGATACAGCGGAGCTGGTCATCAGTTTCAACAAACTCAAATCTGCGTTCGAAATCGTTCTGCATATCGATATCGGGCGAGAATGAATGACCTTTGATTTTGATTCGCTTGGAATAGAGCTCAATAAGCTCCTTTGCCATATCCTTAACGGCACTCTTAACCCTTGAACGGGTTTTCTGCCAATCTTTTCCGCCGAGCTTGCTGAGCTTCAGCGGTTTATCGTCGCTTTTAGGTCCGATATATTTCGAAACCTGGTCAAGCTGAGTTACGGGCACATAAAGATTATCGCCCTTGTCATACTGAATTTTAATATAATCCTTGGTGTTTCCCGATGCTTCAAGGGTCTGAATTCCCTCAAAAATGCCGATACCGTGAGTTGCATGAACAACATATTCTCCTCTGTGGAGCTCATCAAGATTATTGAAGGCATTCTTGCCTCTTTTGGTTGATACAACTCTGTTTTTCTTGCCTGCAGGTCTTGCACGGTAGGTCAGAAGAGTGAATTTTGCGGCGGGATACTCAAAGCCTGCGGAAAGACTTCCGGGGAGCACACAAACTGTTTTCTGCGGAAATTCGGCAGGCGGAACGGGGCAGAAAAGTGCGTGAACATCCTCTTTTTCAAGGTCATCGGCAAGAGTTTTCGCCGCCTTGTCCGTACCTGCAAGCACGGCAACGGTCCACCCCTTGCGTTCACGGATGGCATCAAGGTCATCAACAAGCGCAGTGAGTGTGCCGTTCCACGGACTTATCTGCTTTGCACTGAAGGTTATAAGCTCCTTGACGGGTGTATCAAAGCTTCCGCGGGGGAGATTATCAAGATAAACCGCACCCATTTTTTCATATTTCGCAAAAAGCTCGGGGAGCTGAATTATATAGCGGTCAAGACCCTTGCAGAGCGTACCGTTCTGAAAGAGTCCTTTTATTGTTTCGTTTGTAAGCTGACACGATGCGCTGAATTTATCCTTGACATTGAAGCTCTCGCACACGAAAAGCATTGCGTTTTGTGCATAATCGAAAATGCTTGCACTGTCGGGATAAATCAGGGGTAAATACTTATCGGCCGAGGAAAGACGAACCCCGTCCCTCAGCCTGTCGATATCATCGTTTATGTTTTTGTGAGCATCGCCCTTTAATCTGTTTTCGGAAATATGCCTTTCAAGAAGAGCAAGCAGCATTTCGTCGGTGCAGAGAATCTCCCTTGCGGGAGTTATTCGGATTTCGTCTGCCATATCGGTTCTTCGCTGTGTTTCAAGGTCGAAAAACGAAATACTGTCAACAGTATCTCCCCAGAATTCAACACGGCACGGATACTGCGAATCGGGAGGAAAAAAATCAAGAATTCCGCCCCTTAATGCAAACTGACCGGGACCGTCAACCTGCTCGCTTCGGGTATATCCGCATCGGATGAGACGGATAATAAGCTCCTCGCTGTCGTAATCCTCACCCGACTCAACAGAAAAGCTGTTATTCATCAGCATCGCCGGTGGGACTGTAAGCTGAGTTGCCGCCTCTGCGGAGAGCACAACGGCATCGTAATCCCCCGAAAGCATTTTATCAAGCACCTTGAGCCGTGCGTGCTCATATTCTCTTGAAACGGTTTCGAGGGTTCGGAATGAAAAGTCCCTTGCAGGATAAAGCAAAGCTTTTATTCCGAAGCTTTCCATATCCTGACGCAGTCTCGTTGCCTGCGCCTCATCGGGAGTTATGACAACCGCTTTCCGCATAAGGCACATACACATCGATGCGATAACATGAGCCTTATGGATATGCGAAAGCCCCGTTACACCCGCAGGCAAACGGTTTTTTCGTATAACGTTGGCCAGTGCCAGAAATTCGGTTGTGTTTTTTGCAATTTCGGTGTAGCAATTCATATTTTTACGCCTTTTGATATAAGATCTTTCTTAAGTATTTCAAGGTCTCCGTGATAATAGCAGTGTCCGTCCATACCCGTTGCCCTTGCGCCGTCGATATTCTTCTGAACATCATCAATGAAGAAGCATTCTTCGGGATTAAGGTCAAACTTTTCATAAAGAGCCTCATATATCTCTTTTTCGGGCTTGAGGAGCTTATAGTCTGCGGAAATCAGCACTCCGTCAAACAGCGAAAGTGCGGGGATTCCCTCTCTGCGGATGTGAAAATCCGACGATGCATTCGAAAGAAGATAAATGCCGTAGCCGTTTTCCTTAAGACCCTTTATAAAATCATACATCTGCTCAAAAGGAGGCATATAGGGATAAAAATTATCAACCATTTCGCTGACTTTTTCGAATGTTTCGGCAGGAATGGAATTCTTTTTGATTTTCATTATTTCTTCGGGAGTGATAATTCCTCTGTCTTTATCCGCCCAGAGCTGATTCCTGAAAATCTCCCTGAGAAGAATATCGGCAGTTTCTTTACTGAATATTCCGTAGAGTGCCTTTTCGGGATTGTAGTCAATCAACACTCCGCCCATATCAAAAATTATGTTCTTAATCATGGATTATTCCCCCGTCGGTTTGCTTTATAAATAATACCACCATAAAAGCGTGTCCGTCAAGAAAAAGAGGATAATTTACTTTCATTTCCGTTTTTTGTATAATATATATTATATTTTTAATAAAAATTATTGAAATTATATTAATTATATGTTAATATTACCTATGTATTTGACGGAAATAAAACACATCTGTCAAAAAATCTTTAAGGAGAGTGTTTTAAAAATGAAGAACAGAATCAAAAGAATCGTTTCTCTCATTCTGTGCGCAGCAATGCTTGTTTCTTGCGGAGCTGCAGGTGCATACGCTGCATCAGACCTCAAAACAGACTGCGGCGGCAAATGCGACCATTCCCCCGTTGTTATCCTTCCCGGTATCAACCATTCACCCACATATCTTTACAATGAAGATAATACACCCTATCTCGATGCTGACGGCAACGAAGTCGGCGGAACTCTTCTCATCCTTGAGCTCAGCAAGCTCTGGGGTACTCTTCCCGCTCTTGTTTTAAGCCTTCTTGCCACAATCACCCTTCAGCATGATATCGGTCTTGAGCAGGCTGCATACAAGGCTGCTTCCGCCGCTTTCTGGGTTCAGCAGTGCGACAATAACGGCAACCACGTTAACAACCTCCAGACCCAGAGATGGAATCACCCCATTTCCGAAATGACAGAAGACGATAAGGACTGGCTCTACACAATGATTCCTCTTCAGGCTATCGAAAAGGAATACGGCGGAGACCACATCTATCTTTACACCTTCAACCTTGTGGGCGACCCCTTAAAGAGTGCTGACGAGCTTGACGAATACATTGATATGGTCAAGAAGCAGACGGGTCACGATAAGGTTACTCTTCTTCCCGTTTCTCTCGGCGGTACTATCCTCACATCATATCTCCACAGATACGGTCATGAAGATGTTGACGAAATCGTTACTGCTGTTGCATGCCTTGACGGTACAGACATCGTTGCAGACATGATGGACAGAAAATGGAATCTTGCAGACGAATATTTCTATCACGAATTTATCCCCCCCATTCTCGGCGATGATGTTGCACTCGGCTATCTTATCAACTGCGTGCTCCACATTCTTCCCCGTTCGGGCGTTGATGCAATCCTCACAGGTGCGATCAGTGCAATCCTTGACACAATGATGATCAACTGCCCCCAGATCTGGGCAATGGTTCCCTCTTACAGATACGATGCTCTCGCAGAGAGATATCTCAACAACAACCCCGAAAAGGCTGAACTCAAGAAAAAGACCGACGAGTTCCAGAAGGCAAGACTCAACCTCAAGAAGAACATTCTTGATGCAGTTGCAGACGGCGTTGAGGTTAACCTCGTTTCAGGCGCAAACCTTTCCTTCGGCGAACAGGATTACACCTTCTTCGGTATCGTTGAATCCGCTCACACCTACAACACTGACGGTATCATCAACCTCACTTCAACAACCCTCGGTGCAACAGGCGCACCCGCAGGCAAAACTCTTGCAGACATCAATTACGAAAAGAATACATACTGCAAGGATGCAAGCCACAACCACATTTCTAAGGACAACAAGGTTGACGTTTCAACCGCTATCCTTCCCGAGAATACATGGATTTTCCTTGACCAGCATCACGAAGTAGGCAACAACGACGCTGTTCTCAACCTCATCGGTCACATCCTTATGGACAGAGTTTCAAGCGTTAACGATGACCCCGCAACATATCCCCAGTTCAACGGTAGCTGCAACACCAAGTATATCCGCCGTTGGAGAATTCCCGATGCAAAGAAGCTCCTTGAAAAGGATGCAAAAGGCGAAATCACCCTTTCAGCAGAGGACAAGAAGGAACTCACAGAGGCTATTGCACAGGGTGAGGCTGTTCTTAAGGCAACAGTTGTTGACCAGAATGCCGTTAAGGCTGCAGAGGACAGACTCAACGCTATTCTTGCAAAGCACGGTCTTTACAGCTATCCCGAAGAGCCTTCAGCTACAGACATCTTCTTTGAGGATGCTCTCGAAGGCGCAAGCAAGGGTCTTGTTGACTGGCTCGGCGGCGGCAGCCTCGTTGACTGGATTCTTTCTCCCGCCCGTAACCTTATCGGAATGATTTTCGGTTAATATTCAATTGTAAAGGTGAACGGAATTTTTTTCGTTCACCTTCAATCAGGATTAAGGAGATTTTATAATGAAAAAAATTGTATCGCTTTTCCTTTGCTTTGCAATGATTTTTTCGGCTTTTGCAGTCAGCACCTCGGCATTCACCGCAGGCGGAGAATGCAATAACGGCGACTGCGAATATTATCCCACAATTATTATTCCGGGTCTCGGCCAGTCAAGCGTTTGGCTTGTCGATGATAACGGCGAATTTGTTCTCGATTCAGACGGCAACAAAACTGCCGTTTTCCCCGGTGTTATTGACATCGGTGCAATCATAAAAACAGCAATCGTGCCTCTTCTTCTCTCGGTTGCCACTCAGAGCGATATGGGCTTTTCCGACGCTGTTGCAGACATTATAAACACCATTTTCGGAATCAATAAATGTGACAGCAACGCTCAGCCCTCAAAGAATGTTTCTGTTGAAAAATATCCGTATTCTCTTGCTGACTGCACAGAGGAAGAAAAGGAAGCTCCCTATCACCACGTTCCTCTCAATCTTCATGAGAGCAGCTTCCCCGAAGATCACCTCTATTATTTCTCATATAATTCATTCGGAAACCATATCGACATTACCAACGAGCTTTATGATTATATTCACATGGTTATGGAGCAGACGGGTCACGATAAGGTTATAATCTCCCCCATCAGCCAGGGAGGAACAATTTCAAATGCTCTTTTCGAATATCATCCCGATATCATGGATTGCATCGCAAAGGTTCTTTACATCGTTCCCTGCCTTGACGGCACAACGCTCATCGGCGATATTTTCACCAACAAAATCAGACTTCTCGACCCCGATGTGCTTTACACAGGTCTTCTTTCAACATTCTTTGATATCGAAACCGCATCAATGATTGAAACTCTCGTCAGAATTCTTCCCGACGAGGTTTTGATGGCAGGTCTTGAAAAAGGCGTTGATGTGCTCGTCAGAGATATCATGACAATGAGCACAAGTATGTGGGCAATGTGCGACTCCGCAAGCTATCCCGAGGCTGCCAAGCTGTATCTTTCAGACAGACCCGAAATCAAAAAGCAGACCGATAAATATTATAAGGCTCAGCTCAATTCAAGAAAGAATATTCAGAAGCTTATCGACAAGGGCATTGATGTGCTTACCGTTGCTGAATACGATATTCAGATGTACGGCATCGGTGAATCCTATGATAAAGAAATGGCTGACGGTATGATTCCTCTTGCTTCAACCGCAATGGGCGCATATGCAGCAAACATCGGCGAAACTCTTCCCGAGGGTTACAAGCAGGCTAATACAAGCAAAAACTGCTCCGATCCTGCTCACCACAACCATATTTCTCATGACAATGTGGTTGATGCCTCAACGGGTCTTCTTCCCGACACAACCTTCTATTTTGACGGTCAGAAGCATGAGCAGACCGCATTGAACACCACCATCCTGACTCTTGCTCTCAGAATCATCGAAAACAAAATAACCGATGTTTATTCCGACCCTGCTTATCCGCAGTTCATAACCTGCGCTCCCTATCCCGCACCGGAAGAGGGCTTCTTTACAAAGCTCAGCGACTTCCTCTATGAATACACCGGTTCAAACGGTTTCTTTGAGCTTCCCGGTCTTGCTTTAAAAAGCATATTTGAAGACATAAAGAATTTTTTTAAATAACTGAATAAAGGATGAAATAATTATGAAAAAGTTAATTTCAGTTCTCCTTGCCGTTTCAATCATCATGTCGGGCGCTGCCCTTTTTGCATCCGCATCAGAGGTTAAAACCTCTTGCGGCGGCAACTGCGACACCTGCCCTTCAATCGTTGTTCCCGGTATCGGTCAGTCCAATGTCTGGGCACTTGACGAAAACGGCGATTATCTTCTTGACGAAGACGGCGACAAAATGAATGCTTTCCCCGCAATCTTCGACGTTGGTTCAATCGTTAAAACAGTTCTTTTCCCCGCCCTTCTCACCCTTTTCACTCAGCACGATGTAGGTCTTTCCGAAGCTCTTTGCGATGTTGTCCGTGACGCTTTCGCAGTTAATATGTGCGACGAAAACGGCAAGAACACAGGTAACTTTGAGGTTGAAAGATATCCTTATTCAGTTGCCGAATGCAGTGATTACGAAAAAGAACAGATTTATGACAACATTCCCCTTATGGATTTCTCAAGCAGAGCAGGCGAAGACCATCTTTACTACTATGCTTATAATTCATTCACAAATGTAGGCGAAACCATTGACGGTCTTTATGATTTCATCAACATGGTTATCGAAGAAACAGGCCACGATAAGGTTAACATCGTTCCCATCAGCATGGGCGGTTCAATCGCAAACGGTCTTCTTGACTACTATCCCGATGTTATGGATAAGCTCAACAAGGTTGTTTACATCGTTCCCGCACTCAACGGTTCAACCATCGTAGGCGACCTCTACAACAAGAGACTTACATTCCTTAACAAAGATTTCCTCTATAACGGCTTCCTTGAATCCCTTATGGATGAAGAAGATGCAAGAATGATTGAGGTTATCGCAAGAATTCTTCCCGACGAAGTTCTTCTCGGCGTTCTCAATAACGTTGCAGACTGCCTTATCGAAGAAGTTGCCGCTAATATCACAAGCCTCTGGGGTCTCTGCCCCAAGGAGGATTATCCCTCTGCTTCCGCAAGACTTCTCGTAAATAAGCCTGAACTCAAAAAGCAGACCGACAAATATTATCAGGCTCAGAAGAATTCGCTTCCCAACATCCAGAAGCTGGTTGATAAGGGCGTTGAAGTTTACAATATCGTTGACTACGATGCACCCCTCTATCAGATAGGCACATCATGGAATGATGACAACGCAGACGGCGTTATCCATCTTTCATCAACCGCAATGGGCGTTCATTCCGCAATCGTCGGCGAAACCCTCGGCAAAGGCTACAAGCAGGCTAACACAAGCAAAAACTGCTCCGACCCCACTCACAACCACATCTCTCCCGACAATGTTGTTGACGCATCAACAGGTCTTCTTCCCGACACAACCTTCTATTTTGACGGCCAGAATCACGAACAGACCGCAAGAAACGATATTATCATCAAGCTCGCAACCGAGCTTCTTGCAACCGACAACATCAAGAGCGTTTATTCTTCACCCGCATTCCCCCAGTTCAACGCAAAGAGAGATCCCAGAGATCTTAAGAATGACCTTATCCCCGCTGCAAAGGCAGTTGACGCCTCAAAGCTCAGCGAAGCAGATGCAAAAGAGCTTGCAGATGCTATTGCAGAAGCTGAAGCTTTCGTTAACGGCACAGTTTGCTATCAGGGACAGCAGGACGAAATTGAAGCAAGACTCCAGGCTATCCTTGTTAAGGTAGGCGCAAGAAGCCCCGAATCCGATGAGGAAGAAACAGGAACATTCACCAAGATAAGCTTGTGGCTTTACGATAAGTACGGCTCTGCAGGCTTCTCCGAAATGCTTCCCCTCTCCATCAATCTTCTTTTCGGCGGAATTGCAAACGCTTTTAACGATTTATTCAACTAAACAGAATACGGGACTGCCTCGGTTGAGACAGTCCCGTTAATTTTAATATGCAATTGTAAGATAGTATGTTACGAATCTTGTAATATTTCTGAAAACCTGCACGAATTCTTCTGCTGACCAGCGGAGAAGCATGCCTGCAACTTCGGGGTCTTCACCAAGATTTTCAAATGCATCTTTAAGAAGATTCATTGACCAACGAAGCGATTCCATGTTATTCTCGCGAAGAACATTGAGATTATCTCCGAGCATCATGCCTTCAACCTCACATTCTACACTTAAGAAAACTTCATATGAAATTGTAACACAGAAAGTATTCTCATGTTTATATCCGATATATGCCGTTACTGTTTTACCGAAGGGAAGAACAACCTGTGCAACACCGTTTTGTTCAACCATCGCAACATATTCGGTACCGTCTGTAAATTTAACGGTAAGTGTTTCTTCGCCGATGTCGATATCATTGTAATATCCGTTGTAATCTTTATAGATTGTTGTGTATCTTCCAATGTTTGAAAGCTCAACAGACTTAATTACTTTGGTGATTTCATAAATCCCAACTGTTATTGTTTCCTCATAACCGCCAATAAAATTATATACAACTTTATTTTCGCCGTTTTTCAATTCGTCAATAAGCATCAGGCTTACATCGCTGCCATAAACCCTTGTAAGTTTTCTGCCGTTTGAAAACTCTACTGTTATGTCATATCCACTAACATAAATCTCGTTTTTTTCATCACTCAAGTATGCATCCTCGCCTAAAACAAAACTATTTTCCTCATCATAAATTATATTTTCAACCGTACCGAAATATTCGATTCTGAATGCTGCTCCGAATTCGCACCAGAGCAACGCATAATGTGTTCCTTTTTCCAGATAAACAATTGAGCCATGGTTATTATTTTCATCAATCATTCCATCCATTTCTGCATGACCTACAATTTTGTTGTTTTCAAATTCTTTTAAGAAAGAAGGTCCGATGCTTTCGGTTATAAAATAATAACCGGTTTTTTGAGCTTCAAATTTGAAAACTCTGCCTGTATCGCTTTCCGGCACTTCGTTTAAACCCTCTGTTATTTCGCCTGCATAAAAAGCATCTCGTTTATTTTCATCTTGCCACTTGATTTGGTCCCCGATTTCATAGGCATATGCCGATGTTGCCATGAGAGAAAGAATTGCTATTACCGTTACCACCAGAATAAGTTTAACTGTTTTTTTCATCGTTTTGTCCTCCGTAGTTTTATTTGGGTGTGTTCCCCTGTTGACAACTGAATAATACCACGAATTTTACAATTGATGTGTAATTTGTCAAATTTGACGTGATATTTGTAATTTTTGATGCAAAAATCAATCCCCCGAACCGAAATTCAGGGGATTTTTCGTTATGCCATATAATAATCGCAAAATACTTTTACCTCTTTAACGGCATATCCTACGCAACTTG
>JAZSCL010000010.1:0-8472 GCA_045602905.1 Acutalibacteraceae bacterium | reverse complement strand
TATCCTCTTATCGCAGAAAAGCTTGAAAAGGAAGTTGTTCCTCCTGCAAACCTTCTTTACCGCTGGAAGGGCACAAGAAGCGACCTTAAGCCTATCGCTCTTCTTTCACATCAGGATGTAGTTCCCGTTTCCGCAGGCACAGAGCAGGATTGGGAGCACGGTGCTTTTGAAGGCTATGATGACGGTGAATTTGTATGGGGCCGTGGTACAGTTGATATGAAAAACCACCTCATCGCTGTTATGGAAGCCGTTGAGGCCCTTCTTGAAGACGGATTTCAGCCCGAAAGAGATGTTTATCTTCTTTTCGGACAGGATGAAGAGGTTGTTGCATCCGAGCAGGGCGGTGCAAAAACAATTATGATGACCCTCAGAGACAGAGGAATTCATCTTGACAGCGTTCTTGACGAAGGAGGAGCAATCATTCCCGTTAATGTCAAAGGCATTCTCAACAATAAAGAGCTTGTGGGTATCGGTGTTGCGGAAAAGGGTTACACCGACTTTGAAATTACCGTCACTGCAAAGGGCGGACATTCATCACAGCCTCCCGTGCACTCAGGTCTCGGTGAGCTTGCAAATGTTATCAAGGATCTTGAAGACCATCAGTTCAAGGCGGAGCTTATGCCTTTTGTTAAAGAGCTTTTCTCAAATGTTGGCAGAAACTGCACATATCCTGCAAGACTTCTTATGTGTAACCTCAATCTTCTTCATCCTCTTCTTAAGTTCGGCATGACGAAGATTCCCTTCACCGCTTGTCTTGTGAGAACAACAACTGCAGTAACCATGGCTCAGGGCAGTCCGGCGGCAAATGTTCTTCCTCAGAAAGCAAGCGTAACCGTAAACTTCAGACAGATGCCCGGCGTAACTGTTCAGGATGTTGAAAATCATATCCGCAAGGTTTGCAGAAACAAGGATATCGAAGTTAAGGTGCTCAAGGCTAAGGAAGCATCAAAGTTTTCACCCACAGATTCAAGATGCTTCAAGATTATCAAAGAGCTTGTTATGCAGGATAACAAAAACAGCATCGTTGCTCCCTATCTCGTAATGGGCGGCACTGATGCCTGCTACTATGAGCCTATCTGCGAAAATATCTACCGTTATGCACCTTATAAGGTGAGCATAGGTCTTCTTCGCTGCACTCACGGTACAGACGAAAGAATTCCCGTTGATGCAATTGCTCCTGCTGTTGCATTCTTTAAGAGATACATAAGAAAGGCATCTGCTGAATAATATGAAAATTCTTATTGCGCCCGATTCATTCAAAGGCACGCTTACTGCAAGTGAAGTGTGTGATATTATCGGGCAGGCATTCAGGAATAAAATAAAAAATGCAGAAATAATGAAGCTCCCCGCTGCCGATGGCGGCGAGGGGCTTTGTGCCTGTTTCAGGGAAATTATGGGCGGAGAAACCGTAAAAGCAGAGGTTTGCGGTGTTTTCGGGGAGAAAATAACGGCGGAATATCTTATGCTTGAGGACGATAAGGCAGTAATAGAAATGGCATCCTGTGCAGGACTTCCGCTTGCAGGAGAAAACAAAAATCCCGAAAAGGCAACGACCTTCGGAGTCGGTGAGCTTATAAATCATGCTGTAAAGAATGGGGCAAGAGAGATATTGCTCGGTCTTGGCGGAAGCGCAACCAACGATTGCGGTCTCGGTATGGCATCTGCACTGGGATTCGTATTTGTTGATGAAAGAGGTGCGGAATTTGTGCCCACGGGCGAAACGATGCACAGAATCTGCGGAATAACTAATCCCGAAAATCCGATTGCAATTCCCATTGTTGCGGCTTGCGATGTTGATAATCCGCTTTACGGCGAAAACGGAGCAGCATATGTTTTTGCGCCTCAGAAGGGTGCGGATGAAGCCATGGTAAAACGCCTTGACACGGGACTGCGGCACACAGCGGAAATCATCAATAACGAGCTGAATATTGATGTTTCGGAAATAAAAGGTGCAGGTGCGGCAGGCGGAATGGGAGCGGCTGCGGTTGCGTTTCTCGGTGCGGAGCTTAAAAGAGGAATTGATATAATTCTTGATGCTGCACGATTCGACAAAAAAGCCGCCGATGCTGATTTGATAATAACGGGCGAGGGCAGACTTGATTTCCAGAGTGTTAACGGCAAGGTTATTTCGGGAATCGCAAAGCGTGCAGCAAAGCAGAATAAAAAGGTCATTGCAATCTGCGGAAGCAGGGGAGAGGGTGCCGAAAAAATAAAAGAACTCGGTGTTTCCGAGCTCTATTTCTCCTGCGAAACCGATAAACCATTTGACGAAATAGTCAAAACCTGCCGAGAGGATTTGTATAATATAGCCACAAAAGCGGCAGAAATGATATGAAACAAAAAAGGATGCTTCGATTTGAAGCATCCTTTTATCTTTTATCTCAAATATTTCTCTGCATATTCATAAAAATATTCTTCCGCTTTCTCCTGTGCTACGGGGTCGTTGTCGAGTCCGTGACCTGAGTTGGGATGGGGATTCATTATATGTGTAACGCCAAGCTCCTTGAATTTTGCTTCAAGAGAGAGTGCATTGGAGTAGGGCACCGTGTCATCCTTCATGCCGTGATTTATAATTGTGGGGATTGTGTTTTCATCAACATAATAAAGCGGTGATGCCTTTTTCAAGAGGTCATTTGCAAGATATGTCTGCTCCAATGTCAGTTCTTCGCCGTAGACCAGAGATGCAATCTGTCTGTAAAGCTCTTTGAGTGCGGGAGTGGCATTTTCGTTGTAATAATTCGGGTCAAGCAGGTCAGTAGGTCCGCAGTAGTTTGCAATTGCAACCGCTTCAATGGGTGAGCTTTCCTTTCTTGCGTATGGATAAAGCATTGCAAGATGTCCGCCCGCAGAGCCGCCCGTTGTAATCATTTTATTAATTTCTACGCCCGCTTCAACTGCGGTGGATTTTATTTTTATCAGTGCATTTTCTATGTCGTCAAGTATATCGTCGAATGAAACATCATAGGAGAGATAGCGGTAATTGATAGCTGCCGCCGCATAGCCTCTTTCCTCGCACCACATCTTTATTGTGTCGGCATATCCGTTTTTGTCGCCGCCAATCCATGCACCGCCGTGAATGAAGAGAACAAGACCGACTTCACCGTCATTTTCCTTTGGGATATAAAGGTCGAGTTTGTTTCTTTCGTGACTACCGTAGGAAATATTTTCGTAATAAAAACTTCCGGTCTGCGCAACGGGGCAGTTTATGCCGAAAAGACTGCAGAAAAATGATATTATAGCCATAAAAAATGCAACAATTTTATTCCACATTTACATCACTCTCTTTTAATCAGAATATATTTTTGAATTTGGATTTGATTTCGGCAGAGATGGTTGTATTCTCAAAGGATACAGCCTTGCCTGCGTTTTCATTGGTGAGGATAACAAGCGTTTCTTCGTCTTCCGCAAGCATAAACTGCGGGAAATCCTCGTATGTCCATACAGTCATCTGCTCATCGCTGTAAACTGCAAGGTCAATCAGATTTGAAAGAAGGTCTCTGTCCTCGCTGTGTCGTGCATTCTTGATGAACCATGTTATGTCGGGGAATGCACAGGTTGATGCATCAATCTGATTGTCGGGAGAAACATGGTCTTTACCGCATATGCATTTCTTTGCCTGCCTGTAATTCTCGCCGAGAGTGCCGTCAACCTCTGCGCAGGTTGCACCGTAGCTTTCTCGCTCGGTCATAATAACGCCGTCGCTCATTCTGTCATTATCCGAGGTGACAGGTGCCATCGTGTAGCCATACTGTGCGATAATCATGGTATTGATGCCGTCATCAAGAAGCGACTGAATCATGTTAATGCCGTTTGCCTGAACATTATAGTGATAGTAATCGTTCTTTCTGATAAGCTCCGCATATTTCTGCTGCTTTTCGGCAGTGTCAAAGAAATAAGCCTTTGCTTCTTCATATCTTTCAGCACCCATAAGAGCATAGAACCCCGGAATTGTTGCAAGATTTGAGCCAACCGCATCGTTGAACCCGTTGGCAACAAGCTCTTGGGTAAGATTATCAACATAATCAACAACCGGGTCAAATAATCCGACCGAATAAAGCACTTCGAGAAATTTATAAAGACCGTTTCCGTTGAGAATCTCTTTAAGGAATCGCATGAGAGAAACGGTATCAACGCTGATGTTGCCGGAGAACGGGTCTTCGCAGGCGGCAACGCCGTTCATAGCACCTGCAAGATAAACAACGGCATCGATATGGTTGCGTTTTTCATAGTTTTCGGCAGTGTAATAATAATCGTAGAGATAGGTTGTCAGAACGCAGTTACCCATGCTCATGGCAACAAGAGCAACCTTGTCGGAGTTTGTAAGCTCCATAACATATTCAATGTATTCGTCAAGCTGAGCAGCGATGGTCTGCATATCATATCGCCAGTCGTAGAGGAAATAATAGCTGTTATCAAAGCCGTTTCTGCCTTCGATAAGCTCGTAATCACGTTCGCCGTTTTTATATGTATCGGAAGAAGGGATTCCGTTTTCATCACAAGAAAATTCACCGAAAAGGTCATCGGTAACATCGCCCATAACGGCGGCAACGCCTTCATAATCCTTTATCATAAGAAACCATAAAATCTTACCGATGTTCTTGAAGATTGTTTTAACAATGATGCCTGCGCTCGGCCCCCAAATCTGTTCGTCATCGCTTTCATCGGGAGTTGAAGCGCCGTTGTAGAATTCGCCTCCGATGCCCTCCACGAAAACAACGGGAACATCAAAATCAAGCTTGTTGAGTGTTTCTTTGCCTGAAACGGTAACAGAATTGGTTCCTTTTTCAGCAGATGCACCGATTGCACAAACGGAAAAAACCATGCACACGCAAAGAATAACCGAAAGAATTTTCCTGATTTTTGTCATTTCTCTAACCTCCGAAATCAATATATATTAAGATTAACATAAGGCAAAAATTTAGTCAATAAAAACATTGTGTCTGAAACGAAATCATATAAAACAAAAAACGCCGAAGCCGTAATGACTTCAACGAACAAATTTATTTATAAAAGAGAAGTGACCCTTGACTGATGTTTCTTTACACAACAATCAAGGGTCACTTCTGTGAATTCTTGTTATCTAACATCTTTGGGTAACCTCTCTTTCTGCAGTATTGTCCAATCTTAAATTATCCGATATCTGATTTTCGTTTCCTTTAAGACTGTGGATTAAGACCTTCTGATTTCAGTTTATATTTTGTTTGTTTTTTTCTGAAATTCTTTCCGGTCTTAAGGTCTTTACCTTCTCATCGGTATCACCCTTTCCTTGACTATAATATAGCATACATTTTCACTGTTTTCAAGATGGGAATTTGTACAAAGTTAACTTAATTATATTATATAAAACGGAGAAATTGGTTATTGTGACGAAAATGTTTTAACTTTTATATTGACATTGAATTAATTATGAGTTATCATTAAAATGTTGGGGTTTATAAAACCCCCATTTTTTATTTCTGAAACAAAAAACGGAGTGACTCACCGTGAAGTGAATCGCTCCGTTATATTTTTATGCTTCGGTTTGCAGTGCAAACTCTTCTTCTTCCTTTTTGCCGATGTTGTAGATAAACTTCATTGAAAGGAATGCGATGAGTGAACCGATTGCGAGAACGATGAAATAAAGGGACTTTACCTTATCGCCGAAATCTGCAGGCTGTACTGCGTTGTCACCTTCAACAAAACCGATTGCCGAAAGTCCGAGAGCAACAACCGCCTGACCGATACCCTGAGCAAGCTTGCGGAAGAAGGAGTAGAGAGCGTAAAGCGAGCCTTCTTCGCTCTTACCTGTTTTTCTGTAGCTCATTTCAATGCAGTCTGCAACGATTGCCCAAACAGAAATCTGGAATCCTGCATTGCCGAGATTAAGACCCATCAGGCAGATAACATAAACAATCATGCCCTTTGAATCGGGAGTAATGGGTGCGAAAAGTGAAATGATACCTGCAATCGCGCCTACAAGCATTGTTGTAACAATAACATTTTTTTTGCCGAATTTCTTCGTAAGCTTTCCGATAAGCACCATGAAAATAACCATGGGTGCGTAGCTGCCTATCATTGCAATGCTGATTTTATCCGTATCTTTGAAGAAATACTGAAAAACCATGTTGTTGAGAGCCATTGTTGAATTGAAAAGTGCAACCGATGCAACAGTTGCGATTGTTGCGCCGACCATGGCACGGTTGGTGAAAAATGATTTTGCCGATGATATGATTGCCTTGAAACCGACGGCGTTTTCGCTTGATTTGTGGTTAACTCTTTCTTTAACAAGCTTTGTTGTGCCCCAGAGAACAACAAGAGCAACTATTGAAAGGACAATTGCAACGGGTAAAAGAGTTTCGCCCTTGAGAATCTGGATTTCTTCGCCTGCAGCATTGACTGATTTGTTATAAACTATACGGGGAAGAACAATCATAATAACAATTGCGGGAAGAGCGGCACCGATGCTTCTGAAGGTTGAAAGAGAAACCTTTTCCTGAGGATTGTCGGTGATAACCGAATGGAGTGAGCCGTAAGGAACGTTTACCATGGTGTAAGCGATTGACCAGAGACAATATGAAATAAGGCACCATGCGTATTTGCCCCATTGCGAGAAGTTTTTGACGGGTGCAAACAGCATAACGTTGAAGATAACCAAGGTAACGCCGCCCAGAAGAATCCAGGGCATATACTTACTTTTTTTGCTGATTCTTTTTGTGTCAACGAGGTTACCGATGATAATGTCGTTGATTGCATCAAAAATCTTTGAAAGCATGATGATTATTGCGTAGGCTTCTTCTCCTACGCCGATATACTGCATATAGAAAAGCTGCATGAATGTTGAAACGAGCTGGAAAGAGAATCCGCAGCCCATATCGCCCATAGCGTAGCCGAGTTTGTCACGCCAGCCAAAGGGACGGACAGTTTTCTGAGAAGATTTCACGGTGTTCATTTTTTCATCTCCCTGTTGAATTAAAGTGAGTTTTGCTTTATGTTTTACTGTTACGAATATTCTATATTATATTTTCGAAAAAGGCAATAGGAAAATTAAGCAATAAATAATTGCGGATAGAATAAGAACAATAACAAAAGTTCATTCAATAAACCAAAAGATAGATTTCTGCAAGTATTGATTTGCTTGGATTCTTGCCAAAGCTTATTATTCATCCGTATGTTAGAAATCTGTTAGAACATACAACGCTGTCATTTGTACGCAGGGAATCCGCCAAGATATATTTTTATTCAAAATCCGTTTGAATAAATAATTGACATCGGAGTTATACGGAATTATAATTATTTCACATAAAACAAAGGAGAAAAAAGATGAATACGTTTGATAATCTTTTCAGCAGAAGGTCAATCCGAACATATAACGGCGAAAACATAACGGAATCCGAACTCAATATGATTCTCAAAGCAGCTTATGCGTCACCCGTCGGCAGAGCACTTTTTGACACTTTGAACATTACGGTTATCAGCAACCGCAAGTTTCTGAATAAGTGGGAAGACTACTGCGAAAGTGAAAGCGGTCACAGACCTTTCTACGGCGCACCGACGGTCATTCTTGTTTCATCGCTTATCCCGTCAACTGACCTTAAAAGCGTTAACGTGAACTTCTCAAACGCTGCAATCCTTATTCAGAATATGGCAATCGCCGCCACCGAGCTCGGCATAGGCTCATGTCACATCTGGGGTGCAGTCAGATTCCTCAACGATAACGAAGAGCTTCTGAAAGAACTCAATCTTCCCGAAGGAATGATTCCTTGTTGTGCAATTATTCTTGGCCAAACAGACGAGAAATACGAACTGCATGATATCCCCGAAAACAAGATCAAAACTAATTTCATTTAATAAATCAAAACCCCCGGCTCAGCCGGGGGTTTGATTTTATATCATATTTTCAATAAACTGCTTTGCCGTTCTTGCGGAGCGTGAGCTTTTTTCAAGAGCGAATTGTTCCGCTTTTATTTCAAGTTCAGCTGTATCGCATTTAATACCTTTTTTATTTACAAGGCTGCGAACGATATCAAGATATGTTTCTTTGTTAGGTTTGTTGAAAGTGATATGAATTCCGAATCTGTCCGAGAGGGAGATAATCTCCTGAACAGTATCGTTGAAATGCACATCGTCACCCTCACGGTCACTGAATTTTTCTTTGACAAGATGCCGGCGATTGCTTGTTGCATAAATCACAACGTTCTTTGATTTTGCTGATACAGAGCCTTCAAGAACGGCTTTTAATGCGCTGAAATTATCGTCATCCTTCTGAAAAGATAAGTCATCAATAAACAAAATGAATTTCAGCGGATTTTCCGACAGCTCATCAAGAATTGACGGTATATCGTGAAGCTGCTCTTTACGCACTTCGATTATCCGCAGCCCATCTTTGTAAAGCTCATTTACAACGGCTTTTACCGTTGAGGATTTGCCTGTTCCTGCATCGCCCGTCAGCAGAATATTCGCTGCCGCTCTGCCTTCAAGCAGAGCTTTTGTGTT
>JAZSCL010000009.1:0-4507 GCA_045602905.1 Acutalibacteraceae bacterium | reverse complement strand
CGGTTTCCCCGATTACATTTCCCGTGGATACGATGTTACGGCGCTTCATTATCTGATAAATCCCGTTGAGAAAGAAAAGCTTTGTGAGGTTCTTTCAAAGGCGTGTGACAATCTAAAAAAAGAAGAAAAATTCATTCTGCTTTCGGTTGATAACGAAAGCTTCAAAATCAATCTGAAAGATATAATTTATGTTGAAGCCTTCGGACATTCAAGCTGTGTTGCTTGCGAAAACGGCGAGTATAATGTTAAACTCCAGATTTCGGATATTGCCAAAATGCTTGATGAGAGCTTCGCTCAATGTCACCGTTCATACATAGCAAATCTTCAGCATATTTCAAGAATCACAAAAACAGATGTAGTCTTTGACAACGGCAAAATCGTTCCCGTATCAAGGCGAATGTATAACGATGTCAATATGGCATTCATCAATTTTTACAGAGGTATCAATCAATGAATTACTGGATTATTGCCGCATCGGTTGCAGTTGTTTTGTTTGCAATAGTTCTGGCGGTTATTTTCACAAGGAGATATATCCGCAATTTTACGGACAAGCGTATTGCCGAATATCAGAACGATCTTATCACGAAGCATTGCGAGGAAGTTCAGAATATTTACAAAACAATGCGCGGCTGGCGACACGATTATAAAAATCACATTCAGGTTATGCGTGCATCGCTCGAAATGGGTAATCTTACCGAACTCGGCAACTATCTCGGTGAACTTACGGTTGACCTTAATACTGTTGATACTGTTGTCAAAACCGGCAACGTTATGGCGGATGCCATTCTCAACAGTAAACTTGCACTCTGCAAGGCAAGAAATATCCCCTATGAAGTTACTGCAACCATACCCGAAGAATGCAGTGTAAACGATGTTGAACTTTGCGTTATCATCGGCAATTTGCTTGACAATGCAATGGAAGCCTGCGAAAAAATCGAGGACAAAACACAGAGATTTATCCGTGTTTATATCGGGCTTTTTAAACAACAGCTTTACATAAATGTGACTAACTCTATGATTGGCACTCCCGCTAAAAAGGGCAAGGCATACAAATCTTCAAAAGGCGAAAATCACGGCTTTGGACTTATGAGTGATGACTCGGGTGGCGGTAAGTACAACGGCTTTGTCAACCGTCAGTTTGAAGACGGAGTGTTTGGAACGGAGATTATGTTACCATTCGTGCAAAGCAAATAACCGTTCGTGCAAAAGCAACCCCAAAAGGTTGCTTTTTTGGTATAGTCATACTGTGAGGTGAAACGGATGAAAAAAGCCAAAACAAAAAAATATTCGGCATTCAATAATTTAAAATTTATAGCAAAGCTGTTTTACGGATGGGATAAAGGCTTTATCTTTATGCATCTTATCAACGTACCGCTGAAGGTTTTTTCGGAAATGGTAACCGTACTGTTAGCCCCGCTTTTAGTGTGGTTTATAGAACAAAAAACAAGTTTTGGAATTATTGCTGCTGCCGTAATTGGAATACAGCTTACCTATATTGCCATAGGTGTGCTTCGTCAATATTACTATAAAGAAGACTTTAAAAGACGCCCTCAGATTATCAAGCACCTTGATTTGATGCTTAGCAACAAAATTATGAATATGGATTTTGAGCTTCTGGAGTCCCCCGATGGAAAGGCAAAATATCAGAAAGCAAAAAATTCGCTCTCATATTACGGAATATATACGGTGTTTGAGCAGTTTTACAATTTCTTTGTTGTTCTGCTGAGTGTCGGAAGCTTCGGCGCCATTATTATGACACTAAACCCGTTAATTCTGATTTGTGTTATAGGTATGAGGTTGCTGTCTTTACTTGTTGCATTTCTGGAAGAAAAACTGACGGACACAACCAAAGATCCCGAAGCAATGGCAGACAGACATTTGAATTATCTTACTAAGGCTTCAATGGACTTTGCCGTTGCAAAGGATGTTCGTATTTATGGCTTGCGTTCATTTTTACAGAGCTTAAGCGAGCATTATATTTTTGAAAAATTTAAATGGGTAAAAAAGAAATACAAGTATTATCTTATAACCGACAGCATTGGTCTTGTTATTTCAACGGCTACAGAAATCGGTGTTTATATTTTCCTGATTTACAAGATGTACAAAAGCGGTATGAGCGGTGCGGATTTTGTGCTTTATTCTTCTGCTTTGATTGCCTTCGGAGTATGGTGCCGTGACATAGGCTATAATTTTGAATGCGTCAACAGGTGCACCCATTATATCAACGATTTACGGGAATTTCTTGACATTGAAAACCGGTTAAAAAACAAAGACGGTAAAACTTTGCCTGACAAAAAGCCTTATTCAATAGAACTGAAAAATGTTTCGTTCATCTATCCCGAAGCCGAAAATAAAATTCTTGATAACATTAATCTGAAAATCAATGCAGGTGAAAACATAGCTTTTGTCGGTGTAAACGGTGCAGGTAAAACAACTCTCGTAAAGCTCATTTGCGGACTTTACAGACCTACAAGCGGTCAGATTCTTGTAAACGGTGTTGATATTGCCGAATTTAATCGTGATGAATACTACGCTGCAATTTCCGCCGTTTTTCAGGATGTCCGCGTTATGCCCTGCTCAATTCTTTCCAATATTTCAATGCTTCCCGAAGAAGAGACCGACATAGAAAGAGTTTTGAATTGTATTGAGCTTGCGGGACTTTCCGAAAAAATAGGCAGTTTACCTGATGGAATACATACACTTCTCGGTAAAAACATCAATGATGATGCGGTTGAACTTTCGGGCGGTCAGCTTCAAAGGTTGCTTCTGGCAAGAGCGATTTACAAGGATGTTCCGATTTTGATTCTTGATGAGCCGACTGCGGCACTGGACCCGATTGCAGAAAATGATATGTACCTAAAATACAATGAATTTTCCCGGGGTAAAACCTCAATTTATATTTCACACAGACTTTCATCAACCCGTTTTTGTGACAGAATTGTGCTTATTGACAATACTGTTATTGCCGAAACAGGCACTCATGAGGAGTTGATGAAAAAAGACGGCAAATATGCTGAAATGTTCCGTGTGCAGAGCAAATATTACGAAAAGGAGGTGCAGGCAGATGAAGTCTTCGGAAAAAAACAGAACATTGAATCAGGAAATTAACCTGATTATCCGTGGATTAAAACTGTTTTCAACTTTTACACCTCATTTTATTTCGTATTCAATAGGTTACTGCTTTTTTGATAGTCTGAGTTGGTTCTTAAATGTTTTTCTTGCTGCAGAATTGGTGGATGAAGTCACGGGTGAACGCAGTCTTCAGCGACTGATTATTCTTCTCTGTCTTCTTGCTTTTTCGCAGGTTGTGTTAATGGTTCTCTGTAAGTTTTGCTATAATAAAGCGAGAGTTGGAGATTTGATTTCAAAACAATGGACAGAGGTATATCTTAATAACAAATCTTTTTCAATGGATTATAAGAATATGGAGGACCCGAAAATCCGTCTTGAACGGCAGTCTATCACCAAAAACGCCGATGTTGGCGGTCTGAATATTCTGGTTAATACTTTTATAGAACTGTTTTACGATATATTTCAGATTATAGGCGGATTAATTCTTCTTTCCGATTTTATTGTTAAGCGTTCACCCAAAATATTAACGGGCTTTTCTGCCTTTGCTGATTCATCTCTCTGTGCAGTATGCTTTTTCATTTTGATGGTTGCGGCGGCTGTCGGTTCTTATTTCATAAGCGAAAAATACGGCAAAAAAATCTACACGGTTCAAAGAAGAATACCGGTAGTTGAAAGAATGATGAGATATTATACGGATGATTATCTCGATGACAGCAAATCCTGCAAAGATGTTCACATTTTTAATCAAAAAAATCTGATACTTAAAAGTTTTGAGAACGCCTTTGTGAATTGGCGTGAACTCAACAAACAAACTGCTGAAATCGGCTTAAAAAAAGGCGCAACTAACAGTATTATTACCGGTTCCCTTATTACAATAATTTATCTTTTTGTTGCTTTCAAAGCATACGTGGGTGCATTCGGATTAGGAGGATTTATTAAGTACGTTGAGCCTCTTGAAAGACTGATGTACTGTGTAACACACTTTGCCGAAAGCACAGCTTCACTCAAAAGTAATAATCTTTATCTTGAAAAGGTTTTTGAGTATATTGACATTCCCACCGAAATGCACTACGGCACCATTCCCACCGAAAAACGAATGGATAATAAATATGACATTGAATTTCACAATGTCAGCTTCAAATATCCGGGTACCGATAAATATGCGATTAAAAACCTCAACCTTAAATTCAAGGTCGGTGACAGAATTGCGGTTGTCGGTATGAACGGCAGCGGTAAAACAACGATGATAAAACTGCTCTGCCGACTTTATGACCCCACAGAAGGATACATCACACTTAACGGCATAGATATACAGAAATACGATTATGAAGATTATCTGAAACTGTTTTCTGTTGTGTTCCAAGATTTCAAACTGTTTTCATTCTCGGTTGGTAAGAACGTTGCCGCAAGTGTCGATTATGATGAAGAAAAAGTA
>JAZSCL010000008.1:0-4078 GCA_045602905.1 Acutalibacteraceae bacterium | reverse complement strand
GCATTTCTTCGATGCAGGCATACGAGCGTATGTCAAAGAGAAAAATGCTCGAATGTGCGTGAGATATTGTGTTTCAGACATATGGAATCGGTTTTCACAAAACTATAAGCGTTGACCGCTTACATTCACATACTATGTGAGCAGAGGAAGATGTGTTACAAATTCACGATTACTTTGAGAAGGTAAATCTCAAATGTTTCATTTATCCCAACCAACCGGTAAACAAATCAACCGTTAATGTTTCCTCTTTGTTATTATCACTCTCGTTATTCCGCATCATCAGATCTTATTTCCGAAAAATCCGTATCATAACCCCGTTTTGAAAAATAATCTGCAGTCATCTGCTCCAACCCGGCTCTGATTTCTTTTGAAATGGGGGTACTTTTCGGATAATCCCAAAATTCAAATTCCCAAATAATCTTTGCAACTCGGTTTTCTTCATCAAGCTCAACAAAACTGCTTACTCCTCGCTCGTCCCATTTGATATACAGCGTGCAATCCTCAAATTTTATCTGCTTGCTTTCCATTTCCTTCAGAATCTTTTTGTCTTCCGACTGATCACCCTTTTTAAATTCACGCCAGACAGTCCAGAGAGTTTCATCGGTATCATTTTCATTTGCAGAAACATGGTGTTCGTTTTCAGACACATCAATTTTACCGCCGAAAACACACTTTCTGATGATTTTTATTCCCTTGTTTTTGATGCCCGTACCAAAGCCGACATTCGGTATGCTCATACCGTCAAAAAAGCAGATTCTTCGGGATTCATCGATTATGCACGGCATGAAGGCGTTGTGAGTTTCGTCACCAATCTGCTTACAGACTTTTTCATACAGCGCAGAAAAAAGCCCTGCATCAATCTGCTTTGCGGAAATTATAACAACCGTAACACGGCTGACGGGCAATTTATCGGCGTTTGCATCCAACAATCTCGGATTCTTCTTCCCTGTAAGCGATCTTGAATTTGCTTTTGCGGAACTGCATATCTGTCTGTAGGTTTCACCGTCAAGATAATCGGTCTGATACATTGCAACCACCGATTCGTTGCCCTTTTCGTAGTTCGAAAAAGACCTGCGGAAACGGTAGTTCAGTTCTTCGGGAGCAAGCTTATAATCCGCAGGATTACAACGCTTTCCGTAACGTGATACCCGTATTTTTGCTCTTTCAAAGGTGTATGACTCAGGCAGGTTATACTGCTTTCTTGCCTTGAACATACAATGTGCCGTTGCAAAAAACAAATCAAGCGACATAAGTACCATATAGTTTTTGATTATATAAATTACAAGACCCACCAATATCGCAAATCCGAGTATCACCCTGATTTCGGGCGGAATAAAGTCCATGAGCGCCACTGCGAGAATAAGCAAAGCTGTACTGCCCAGCACAACGGCATAAACCGTCAGCCTGCAAAGCAGAGCATTTTTAATTTTCGGGAAACGCATATAAATCAGTCCTTTGCTGTTTTTGCGGATATTATCCGTTTTCTTAACTACTGCTCAATTAACAAAATTTCTTCTCCGTTTACGGTTATGCAGTACGGTTTATCGCTTTTGGCTATATGCGCAACATACATATAGTAATCTTCAAAATGTTTTTCGGAATCTGTGTATTTTTTTGAATAAAATTCCGAACCGACATTATCACCGATTTTATTCTGGCCGCCCTCAACCATCGAAATCACAACATATAAATCATCGTGTTTTCTGTGTTTATATATTGTTGCAACGGTTATTCCTTCAATGCGTTTTTTACAGACAATTTTTAAATCATTGCCTGTTGAAATTTTCCAACCTTTCTCGGTTTTGGGCAAAATCAAAAAAGAATTAGAATTATGATTGCTTCCTGAAACAAAATCAGTTTCGTTTCCGCTTACAACCAGCTTTATTTCAGCCGACTGAAAGTAACAGAATGCTTTTTCGGGACTTGAAAATGTTATTACGCTGTTTTCAATAGGGTAAAAAGCCGAAGCCGTAACTAGAATAATCGTAAATAACGAAATAAGCAAACCCCATTTTCTTTTGTTTTTTATCTTTGATTTCCTGACAGCATATGAACAAATAAATACAAAAATGAAGCCTATACTTGTCCGTATTAATCCAAACATAATTAAATTCCCGTTTTCCCCGAAATTATTTCAAAGAAGGCCTGAGGCGACATAAGAAAAACTTCAAGTAATACTCCTAATGTAAAGGCAAACTGCAAGCACCTTCCGCCGATATACGCAATCATATCTGTTACTTGATAGCTTATTGTTTCAAAGAAGTTCATTTCCTCATAAATTTCAGTATAAAGCTCAATTTTCTCGGAGGATGCAAGAACTTTTCCGTTGCCGTCAACAAGCTCAACCCACACATAATAAGTTCCGTAACCGACAGCGGTTACAACCGCACTTGTCTGCAAGCCTGTGCCTCCCGCATCTTCAAAACACTCAATCTCAAGAGAGTCGCCTTTGGTTTTCCAAATAAGCTTGATATCTTCTCTGCCGTTGGCATTATAAAAAACTTTAAGGTCTTTTTTATCGCCCTTGTCCTTGACAAGATTTCCTGCACTCGGTTTATAGAGAACACAGGAATATTCAGGTGTTTCGTTCAAAAAACACATTTCAACCTTTCTGATTTTTTGCGTTTTTGTGCTTATATCATAGGATATGTACGCTCCCTTATTCTCGCGTACATAACCGGTTTTGTCTTCGTTAAGTATAAACTTCGGCTCTAAACGGCTTATGTTGTTGCCCCAATCAAATTTATCCCCGGGATAGTAAACATTGCAGGTTTTACCGGAATCGCAGGAATTATCGGCGCAGTCAAGCGGATAACCGTCATATACTTTCAGCGACAGCGGAATATTTACTCTGTGGTAACTGAGATTCTCGCCTGCGAAGGCATGGTTGCCGATACTTGTGACACCCTCTTCAAGTGTTATCACCTTGATTTGGTTATAATAACCGTACCACGGGGGAAGAACTTCCAAAAAATCATCTTCTCCGTTAAGATTAACATAATACCAATCCATTTTACCTTCGCCGCTGATGACAAGCTCACCGTCGGCATAGAGTGTCCATGTTAAATTTTCTCCGTCTTCGCCGCAAAATCCCGTTTCAACAACGGCTCTGTCATCCGCTGCAAACGCAAAACCTGCTGTTGTGAAAATCATTGCCGCACAAAGCATGAGCGACAGAATGCTTTTGAATTTTCTTTTCATATCAGAATCCTCCTTTGTTATTTATCAGGATTTGAAAATTTTATTAAACAAATCCATCGGCAGTTCAACAATTCCTGAAAAAATTCCGAGACCGATAAACAAAGACCAGATACCTGTCAAAGATAAATATCCCAAACCAAATTTGAAAAACTCTACGATTCCTTCAAAAGTTTTTTCAAACACATTTCTTTTGTCAATAACCGTAATTTCCACTTCATCTTTCGCTACAAGCTCTTTTTCACCGTTGAACATTCTTGCGATAACGGTTATTGTTCCATGCTTCTTTGCGGTTATTCTTATTCCTTTTCTGCCTTCCTCAAAACCAACACTTTCATATTCTCCGCCGGTTCCGCCGCCGTTTACAAACCAATCAAAAGAACACTGACTATTGTTTCCCATTTCATAAATGAGATAAAGCTCCACCGATTCACCCGGCAGAATATCTCTTGCATCGCCGTCTTTGAATTCGATTTCTAAAAACGGCTGAACGGTTTCTTCCGAATCCGCTGCAAACGCCGTCATCGGAATTGCGGTTAATATCATTGCGATACACATAATTACTGCTATTATTTTTTTCATGTTTTTGCCCTCCCTGATTAATATCTTTTTTTAATTTATTTTTGTCAGGCAAAGGGATTCGGAATCCTCTTTGTCCCTTTCTCCACTCTTCCCGTCTTATACAATGATATATCCGTCAAAAGTAAAACAACTCCGATATATTTGGTTTCAGAGATCACTTTCGGAAAATCATCCCCCCTTTTTTATTAGTGTCCCTGAAAAACAAATTTCCGATTTAACAATAAACCCTTAAATACAGAAAGCCGGGCTTATCACCCGGCTCTGTTTCTCTTGTCCCCTTTAAACGCTTTTTATCTAC
>JAZSCL010000007.1:0-9765 GCA_045602905.1 Acutalibacteraceae bacterium | reverse complement strand
GTTAAGTTAATCAACCGAAAATTTTTGAAAAAATCCAAAGAATGCCGTTGAATGCCCAGACGAGGAAATCCCAGATGAGGTAGAAGAAGCGGAGCGATAAATACTTGACAGGAGTGTTGATGATTTCGATGAGCTTTTCAGCCTGAGCCTTGTATTCATTAAGCTTTGCTTTTTCTGCTTCGCCCATATTCTCGTCTGCAAGGAGTTCTTCAATCTTTGCCTTGAGAGCTTCAATATCATCTTCCCAGAACTTTGTTACTCTTTCTTCGTCAAACATTTCAAGCTCGATGTCGATGTCTGCAACATTCTTTTCTGCTGCTGCGATTTCTTCAAGGAGAGCTTCGAAGCCTGCCTTAATTTCTTCATATTCAGCCTTCTGCTCGTCGGTGAGATTATCGGGGTTAACTGCTTCGATTTCGACAATAGTTTCTTCTATAGCTGCTTTATCGTCGCTTGTTACCTTTTCGGGGTTGTAGATGTTTTCAATACCTGCGATTCTTTCAAGCTGCTGTTCGATTTCTTCGATCTTATCTTCAAGACCTTCAATGTCGACAATCATATCTTCGAGAACAGTCTTTTCGTTTTCGGTGGTATTGTCGCTGTCGATAAGTGACTGAATATCCTCTTTGAGCTGTGAGAGTTCATCGCTGTCAGTTGACTTGACTGTTTCTTCGTCATAGCACAAGATGAACAGGTCCAGTAAAAACGGACAATGAAAAAAGGAGCCTCCAAAGATTATCTCAAAAATCACCGACCCGCACTCTGGAACAGATTCCTTTTAAGAGACACACTCGATGACCACCTTCATGAAATCGATTTCGAAGCACAAATTCGCTTTGATACTCTTCTTCCACTCTATTGTGAAAGATACGACGTAACAGAAGAACTCAAAGCAACCAACCAGATGGAATGGGTAAGAAGAATGAATAATATCATCAGCGCCATCGAAGAAATCATTCTCAACGAAATAGTTTACAGATAAAATTAAGGCAGGGATTTTCGTCCCTGCCTTTGCTTGTTGAACTAATAATCGATCGGAAACTGCAACATTGCCTGACGTTATCTTAATCAATAATCTGTGTCAGCTTATCGTACAAATCTCGCAAAGAATGATCAGAAGGAAGATCATCAAAAACCTTTTCTATGTCCGACAATAGCGATGAATACTCATCTTTATTTTCAGAACGCTTCTTATTGCCGGAAATAAAATCATTTGCTTGATCCATCATGATTTCTATGGGGTCTTGGGATTCCTCTTCTTCAGTAGACACATCTTCAGACTGAATACCAAAATCCACATTTCCGTGAGAAATGTTATTTTCAGAAACATCTTTTTGTTCCTCTCTGGATTTTGCATCTTTTGCAAAATCTACGGCAATAGTCCAACCAACAGCTTCAGTGATACCCGCTGCAACTCCGGCAGAAACTCCCCAGCCTATTACCGGAATTAACTTCACTAAATTACGACCAACAAAAGCTGAAGCCGCGGCTCCGATAAGACCTTTTGCCGCACTCTCCGTAATTTTTACATCAAAAATTTTTCCTAAAGCAATAACCATAGTTAATTGCGCAGCTGTGATCGGTAATGCATCTGCAACTGGAATCGGAATAGCACCTGCTGCCGCACTTGCAATCGAAGCAGTGTGAATAGCAACATTACACTTCGCAATTTGATCATTGTTCATTAGACTTTTTGCCTGATTTTTCTTTTCTTTAATTACATTATTATGTTTCTCCGCCATTTAAACCTCTCCTTACCAAAACCAACTTTAATTGTGTGAATACATCTTAAGTTTATCTGCAATACCGTTAAGAATAGAAATATCAACAGCTTTATTTGTATATTCGCCTATACAGTCTAACTCCAGCACAGACTTATTTTTATAGGCAGCATAAGTAATATTTTCATATTCAACTTTACCGCGAATTTTGTTTTTGGCTACTAAAGCAACACCGTCAACGCAGAAAATCAAATCAAAATCTTTCTTTGTATTATCGTCAAGGATTGCAAATGCTTTTTGTTTGAGTGAATATAATGATTCAACCGACTCATTGAATTTACTGTTTTTTAAATATGAATCAAACTTATTATCACCAATAAAACAGAGTGAAACATCCTCCGGTTTCTGAATCAAACCGTTCATATTTTTTTTGAACAATTCAAGCATGAAATTGACTTTTTCAGGACTATAATCTGATTGATCGTCAGACAATCCCAGAAGATTGCCTCCAAAAAATATCAGTTCTGATAAAGGAACAGATCGGCTATCATTTTTCTTATAAACATGCAAATATTCTTCCTGAGAAGGAAGACCGTTATCTTGGCAGAAATCGGACAATTCAAAATCGTATGTATCAAGTTCTCTCATATCTATAATTGCATCAATATCATCAGTAATTTTTCTTTTTAATGCCTCAAAAAAGTTTTCTGTAAAAAATTGATACGAATATTTGTTTACTAACTCGAGATAATCGTTATAAGAGAATTTCCCGCTGTCTAAACGTTCTTGGATTTCCTCAAAATGTTTTTTTGACACTCTGAGTCTTGCCTCGATCATTTTGATCAGGTCATCGTGCGATTCAAGCATTTTAAAGCATGATAACTTCTCAAGACCCGATACAGTTCTGTTTAAAACATATATATATCCTTGTCTGAAACCGGTATTTTTCAAGTTGATCAAGTAGTCTTCTTTGGATTGCTTTTTATCAAACGCTTTCTTGACCTCATTAATGCGACGTTCTTTTTCAGCATTATAATTACCCTTATAAAAATTATGTTCAATTATATCAGAATTTGCTGACGGTAAAACATCAAAAAACTCAACAGCATATTTTCTTGAATAGGCACTAATTGTGTTTCGGTATGCTTTCTTCAATATTTCTTTCTGTGTTAACCAGAATTTGGATTCCAACAAATTCTTATCAGTATCATCAGCAAGATTATAGGGCATGGGGAAAAGATAAAGAGGGTCAATCTGTTTCTCCAAAATCTCATATTCAGAAGACCATTTCTTATCTTTCGATTCTATATATTTGTTTACATACAGTTTACTCAGTATTTTGGCATTTGAATTAGCATTATAATCTTCATTAACAAGAATTTTAAGAAGTCTGGCAGCATCTTCAGAAGCACCGATTTTCAAATATGAAACAGCGCAAAGTTGTAAAACATCAAAAGAATTGACGCCCATTGTTTCTGCCATTATTAATAATTCTTTGACTTTCTCAACATCTCTCTGTTCTTCACTCCAAAGAAGATCAACATATTCCAAGGCAAATGATGCCGTTAAAGAATCTTCTCTCAAAATATTGTTTTTACAAAGCGAATAATAGTGTTCAAAATGCGTCTTAGCTTTTTTTGTGTATTCTTCTTCGACATCAACAGCCTTAGAATATTCACTTATATCACCGTGCGTCAGTCGTGGATTCATATTCATTTCATTGCGTGCCATCTGAGCGATAAAGTTCGCAGTATGACCATAGAAATACCAAAACGGAGGATATGCTTTGAATCTTTCAGCTATTGCTTCGAGTCTGGCATATTTTCTGTATTCATTATCATCCTGTAAAATAGCATTGTATTGCGTAATTTGTTTCTCCGTAAGCCTCAACTCATCATCAAAACCGTATTCATCAGCAAGACGCCATGCAGTTGTAAAAAGTTCCCTTTTCAATGCATTGATCTGTTCGATTGCTGTTATCTGAAGCTCTATTTCATCATCATCCCTCTCGGATGCAGCATTAGCCTTTTCTTTTCGATAATTCATGTAACCTGTACCGATTTGTGTTGCCAGAGATATGGCAATTGAAACAGGATCACCAGATACAATTACACTCAAATTCGGAATAGCGGACCAGATTGCATTTTTCAGACGTTGTCTGTATTTTTTGTCAAGCTGATCTTTTTTTATCTTCTGAATACGAAAGAAAGTGATTGTATTAAGCAATTCGGAAATAATTCTCAACAAAGCCTCATCTTTAGGCATTTCCTTTAAATTCAAATTATTAAGAATTGCATCATATTCTTGTTCCAGAATATAAGAATCGTTATAATCAATAATCTGTGAAACCGACACCGTACATAAATTCAGTGCGTACGCAGCTTTAGTCTTTTCATCTTCTGTGTGCTGTATTTTCGTTGTAATTTTATTACTCATAATTACATTTTCTCCTTATTTTAAAAAATCTATCTTCAAACGAATCGGTACGTGGTCTGATATTTCCGTTCTGTAACCTTCGAGCATTTTTTCAGGGGTTCCGAAACTTTGATAATATTTCCTTAGCACTTCAATCTTCTGAGGGATAATTATAAGTTTATTATCAAGATCAGTTTCGTAAGTAAAATGATCATAATTGTTCGCATAACATTCCTCGACAGTTGATTGATTATTCGGAAGTTTTAACGTTGTTTTTTCGTCCTGAACCGTGCGATATCCTCTTATTTTGCCTGTGTAATTTGTTGTTGTTACAGTTTCTATTTTATAGATTGATCTTTCGCTTTTATTAAGTACTAAATTATAGTCTCCCATAAGGAAGGTGTAGGAAGGCATAAACTCGCCGTCTTCAGAAAGCTCTTGATGGTCACAGATGCGAGGGAGAACTTGTTTTACCAAAACATTAAACTCCTTAATTCGGTCTTCTTCTCTTGATGCATCTTTGATATGCGTATTCACAATTCGCAATTCAAAATTCGCACCGCCAAGCATTCCACGTGCAGTAAATCTTGCATAGTAAGGCGGTCGAATCAAACCAAGTGCTCCTGCATTTCTGTAATAATCAGGATTATTTCCTCTTTGAGGTTTTATGAGTCTGAGACGTTTGGAATTCCATATAAAACCGTATCGTTCCGGATCTCGCGATATGGTTTGATTAGGCATATTTGTACCAAAACGGCATTCATATTCTCTGAAATGTTTTTTATGTCTGTTGAGGATTCGCGTAAGATGTTCCAGCGGAAGCGGAGCGTTTATTTCTTGAAGCGCTACAACATCAAATTTCTCTTCAATGATTATCTTCGCTATATTTTCGAAGTTTCTTTTTAGTTTTTCCGAAGTGCCGTCAGAACTTTCATTTGAAAAATTAAAATCACGAAGATTAAATGATCCGATAATATAACTCATACCACAGACCTCCTTCTTTTTTTACTTACAGAAAGCAATAACCAATTATGTATATGTGTTATTTTCATTTTTATTGTTCACCTTAGAACAATCCTTTTTATACTTCAACTATAAACGTAAAACTTTTTTAATACTGTTATTAACATCAAATAAATCAACAAACTTAATGTTCACTTTTACGCCGTCACCTGAATCAAAGCTGATTTCCTGACTGTCGGGCACTGCATCTGTTGACGGAAAAATTAAAGTTACATTTTCTGCCTTGTACTTCTTCTGATATGCATACATCTGATACATATCAGCCTGTGATATTCCGTATGCATTCGAAGTGCTGTTTAGCAACTTCCATTTTGTATCCATTACAAATACTGCTTTATCAGATTTGCGTGTGATAACAATATCAGGTTTTAGCTCGAACAATTTAGGTGTTTCAAACAGATGATGTGTTTTATCCTGTGCAGAAACAGTATATTCATCTGAGTTAATTTGCTTTTTAATAAGGCAGGCAATATAGCTTTCAAAGAGCGTTTCCATCGGGAACAACAGAGCATATGCAACATCACTTCCTGCAAAAGAAGTGAAGCTTTTTCCTTTGAGAAAAATCCTGCACCAAATCATTGCTCGGCTGTAATCTTTTGTATTTCTGTCCGAGATACATTTTGAGAAATCTGTATCATAATTCACGGATTCGGGCACTTCTGAAAATGCATTAAGAAGTGTTTTGATATCCGTTTTATTTTTTGACGATTTTGTCTGTCTGTAAAGAAGAGATAACGTTGATTTGATCAGTCTGTTTTCGGGTCGGTTGGTATTGAATTCATCATACTCAACGTAACTGCGTTCTTTATGAGCAAAGTTGAATTTTATTTGCTTTGAAAACAGCATTTTACCTTTGAATCGGTTGCTGTTTTCTTCAACTGTGTCGTAAGTGCATTTCAGACCGTGCTTGACAATGGTAAAGATTTCCTCCACGAACATTCGGATAAAAATTTCAAATATATCCATTTTTGCAATGTTCACAGTTGATGTCTGGATATTTTTAAACGGTGATTTACGAAGAGTTTTCAGCATTTTAACAATAAGCTTCTTCGCTTCAGAACCATCTTTATCATCGATCTTTGAACAGATTTTAGGTAAGATCTCAACCGTTGTTCCGTCTTTCATTGAAATCATACCTACATAGTTTTTGGCAGTGATAACTTCGCCGACGCCTTTTTTGTATGAAATGCCCATCAGTTCCAGACCGTCATCCGAATTATCTCTGTTGAGCAGAATGAACTTCTTCAGTTCATCAAATGTTTTCTGCGGAATATATTTTGCTCCGTCAACATTTTTGTCTGCAACAAATGAGCCGTATTCAGTTATTCTGTAAGTGGGCTTCATTTCATTACCTCTTTATCCTAAATAGTAGTATGTGTCTGGGTCATAACAAGCGAAATCGTTGATTGTATATGTTACTTTTTCTTCATCATCAAAATTATAATTTCCGAACAGTTTCTTATCGTTAACTTTTACAGATTCAATAAACAACGGTTCTTCATTCTTTTTTTGATTATCACCAAGAATGAGTCTGATTTTTTCATAATCCTCGTAGAAATATTCCTGAAGCAAGGGAATGATTTTCTTTGCGAATACTTTTCCGAGAATATGAATTGTTCTGTCCTCTTTTACTTCCTTAAAATAAGCATGACCGATTGTATGCTCACGGTCATAAAGCGCTTCGATTCTTGCGTTGAGTGTTTCAAGAAGTGTTCTGATTGAAATATTCCCAACCATAACATCTGTTAAATATGATGAATCAGGCATCATCTCAACAAAAGAGAAACGTCTTCTGAGAGCTGTATCAAGAGCTGCAATTGAACGGTCAGCGGTATTCATTGTTCCGAGAATATAAACGTTATCGGGAACACCGAAATTCTTCTTTGAATAAGGAAGTCTTGCACGGAGTTCTTCTGCTGCACCGATTCTCTTTGAGGGTTCAATAAGAGTAATAAGTTCGCCGAAAATTTTTGAGATATTACCGCGGTTTATTTCGTCGATGATAAATACTTTGTTTTTCTTTTCTGATTCCACCGATTCGTTAAACATGGGATTATACTTTTCAATAAGTTTCAATGCATCTTCAACTGATACCGACATTTTATAAACAGTTGAAAGAGTCATAGGTTTATTATTGTTTATCTCAAGAATATTTTCCTTAATACCCTTAACAATCCACTTTACTTCACGAATGCGTTTGTAATGTTCATACTTATTATCTTTGTCCCATTCGTAATTTCCTGTGATAATACCGATTGCATCAATTTCATTGGAATTAAAGCATGAAAAAACAATATCACCAACACGCATTTTATTGATAAATGCGTTAAGAACTGTTTTGCCCCCATGCACCGAAAAATCTGTATCCTCGGTTATTGTTTCACCATATGAATCATATCCGATTCTGATATGATCATTTTCAAGGCATTCGGTACGGGTTTCATTTTTGTATGTTTTTTCTAAAGAAACTTTCCATACCATTGGATTCTTGTTTAATGAGAAATCAGATTTTTTCTGTGCAATTCTTCTCTCACAAAACTCTTTGAAAATTCCATCTGCAATTTCGTAATGCACATCATCTGACGTACCATCTTCTTCATCCATAACAGGTCTGATACCTTCAATAAATTCTTCATAACCGAATGACTGATGGAAGGTTGTGAATTCAATCAAGCCTTCATTTTTATAATTATCATAGCGTTCTTTGACTGAATCATAACCTTCAGTTTTCAATTCATCAACAGTTGTATTTTCAATAATCGCAACAGCATACAAAACCGTATTATATGTTTTACCTGTTCCCGGAGGTCCGTAAAGAATTGTGTTTTTTTCAATTGTAACAGGTTCTGATTTAATAACAGGATCAACTTTTATATCATCCATTTTCATTTTTTGAAGAGCCTCCTTTAGCTCTGGTCTCATTTTCCAAACAAAATGTGCTTTTCCTTTTTCAATAACATCTTTGCCGATAAACGGAATCGTGAAATATCTTACATCACCGTTATCATGGCATTCAGGACACTTGAACTTCTTGAAAACTCTTTCGCCGAAACTGCTTCCGAGTCTGTTATAATAATTGAAAGTGTTTCCGTATTTATCTGCAAGATTCGAACAAGTGCTTTCGCCACCGAGTTCAAGCATCATTTTGAACATTTCTAAATTCTTTTCGTTAGTTATTGTCGGATCTTTCAGTGCAGACAACCATTTTTCAACGGTCATTTTCGGATTGTATTCTTGAAGAGTCGGCCAATAACCATCGTAATAATCTTCATTGACACTATCTTTTGTGGTAAGCCATGCAACATGAGATAGCTCAGGGAAGCTTCCAAAATCAACTGATTTTCTTTTGATAAGTTCATCTACCGATTTGCAAATATCAATATAGAATTTACCTGACGGAAGCTTTTTTAAACCGTACAATGTGTTGATAAATTCTTTGGGGAAATATTTGTCGTCACAGAGAAACTCTCGGTTTCTTGAATCAAGATTTATAAATATATACGGTCTTATCCAATACAGACCCATTGTTATATTCCAGTTAACACTTTTTTGCGAAACAACTTCATTGTAACATTCGATAAATTCATTTCTTATGGTATCATTCGGATTTGCAGAAAACCCGAGTGCCAATTCAAATAAACGCCAGAGATTTTCGATATCGTTTTCATTTCTGTCATCAATAAAATGGTAATAAGTAGCTTTCAGATTATTTAAAACGGGAATACCGTCAAATGAATCAAAATCATATCCGTCAATTGAAAATATATCTGCAAAACCTTTGATGATTTTCTTTCTGTTCAGATCTGTAATTCCCTTGTTGAACAAACCAAAAACAGTGAACGGATCGATATCAACTACCAAATTGTCTTTCTCAAGCTTAGGTAATTTCATATCAATTGATTTAAAAACTTTTTTAATTATACGGATAAGTTCATTACGGTCATTGCGGTATTTTAAAAGTACGTCTGCAAATTCGCTGTAGAACTTAATCCAACCGCCGTTGAAATCTGACATCTTAACATCTCCTTGAAGATGATATTCTGTTTTTATTATAATATAAAAACCAGTTGATGTAAACATAAATATTTAAGCTACTGTGGCGCTGCTCGGAGAGAAGATTTTTAAATTTTCTCTCATATTTTTATTAGGGGTTTGGGGAAAATATTTCACCAACAAGCGGTAAGTGCGGCGGGGCATTTTTGAAAAGTGGATATCCACTTGCCCTGCTTGCTATTATGTAACGGTGTTAAACGGCGTAATGAGCAAGCAAGGAATTTTCAAAAATGGGGACCCACTCGCCCTGCTTGCCGGGTTACAAGCAATGGCGAAAATAAAAAGCCATAATCCACTTTATTACTTCGGAATACGGCTCATATATTTATACAACCATCACTTTCAGTAACATAATTCAAGAGTTGCAAAAATAATCTCAGGGAATTATAATGAGATTGATAAACAAGAATTTGTAGGTGAGATAATGATTGTTTTAATTACAGGAGCATCGCATACAGGCAAAACTGCACTTGCTCAAAAACTGCTTGAAAAATATAAATACCCCTATCTTTCAATAGACCATCTAAAAATGGGTTTAATTCGTAGCGGCAAC
>JAZSCL010000006.1:0-3303 GCA_045602905.1 Acutalibacteraceae bacterium | reverse complement strand
GCGTGATTTTGTTCTTTTTCCCGTTGCGAGATAACGGATGCACTCCTGCATATATTCATCAATCTTTTTCAGAGTTTCATCGGTGTTTATAACAGGGAAAAACCACCGTGTCCACGTCAGCTCGCTGTAAACGGGATTATCATAAAGCTTTGTGTTGAACCGTTTTACAAAAGCTCTTGCCGCATATTCTCCGGGTAAATTTTTCTTGCCCGCCCAGCGAGAAAGTGACCTTGTTTTTCTTCGCATTTTTGCTTTGAGCTTTTCAAAAGAAACATCATTGATGTCAATTATTCCGTTGTGATAAGAAAAGCCGAGGAAAGTCCATTTTTCACCCGGATTTGTTATTGTTTCCTTATCGGGATTGATGGTGAGTTTTTTTGAAAAAAGGCAGTTTTTTATAGCCTTGATGCTTTCGTCAAGTTCGGATTCATCCTTTGCAAAAACAAGAATGTCATCCGAATATCGGATATAGGGAATATTTCGACTGAAGAAATATTCATCAAGCTCACGCAGATAAAAATTTGCAAGAAATGCAGATACGGGAACACCTGCCATAATCCCTTTTCGTTCTTCAAGCAATTCACCGTTATACTGCACATACGGATTTCGGAGAAGTGTTTCAAAAAACAAATATAATTCGGAATCGTCACTTAAAGCTTTTTTTAAATTCGGAAGAAGAATATCAACATCAACCGAGTTGAAATAGTCACTTATATCGGCTTTGTAGACATATCTGTCATCCAAATCCTTGATTTTCATAACATCCTCTGCGGCTTTTTTAACTCCCGATTCTTTTCGGAAGGAATAAAGATTCGGTGAAAAAAGATAATCATAATCACGAAGAAGAAAGGAAATCAGCTTTAAAACATAGTTTTCTTCTCTGCCAAAAGTATATACAGTTCTTTTTCTGCCTGCTTTTGATTTGCTGATAAGCGTTTTTTGCGGAGCTGAAAAGCTTTGATTGATTCTGATTCTGCCTGCAACGGGAAGATATTCCTTGCCGTCAATAAACCTCCGAAGGTCTGCAGTATCCTTTTCGCTTATGTTTCCCTGCTCAATTTTGTGAATAAAAAAGGCTTCCCATATTTCCTTTTCAAACAGTTTATCAATTACGCACATAAATCATTAAATAAAAAAACAGAGAGAAAATGATTTAACATCGCAATTTTGCGATACGAAACCGTACACGAAACGGCTGCCTGCAAAACTCATAAAGTTCCGTGCTGGGTTCTTCACAGGCGCATAAAGCTTTTCTCTCTGTTTTAAGCAAAAATTATTTGAGGTTTTCTCTTATTCGGTTAATGACATATCCGCTTTCGTTTTCCATTCCCTTGAAGAAACGGATGTAAGGAATGCCGTTATCGTCAAGAACCTTGTAAGTTCCTTTTGCAATCATAGAACGGTACTGATTCTTGTTCATAACAAGAACTGCAAGTTTAGGCTGAGAACCGTTTGAGAAAAGGTATGAAATCGGGTAGCAGCTCGGATGCGCACTTGCATCAAAGTTTTTGGCGTGAACATTTGTTGAGATTGAATAACCGGGGAAGCTTGCTTCGGTGATAACAGACGCAAAATAATTGTCATCGGTGTTGTATGTTTTCTGAACAAAAGGAGCAGAGGCGTATGTCTGCGATGACTGTGCATTACGGGCTGCATCGTCAAACTGCTGTGCGGTTTTATTGGCAAATTCCGTTACAGAAGGTTTAATAGCTTTGCTGATTGCATCACCTACTGCCTTACTTACACCATCGCTTATTCCTTTTCTCAAAATTCTTTCCAGAAATCCCATAAAGGTTCCTCCTTATAAATCTTTATATCTTATCAATATTTGTTTACGGCTTTTTATACCGAGTTTACGGTATATGTTTTTGCAATGGAAATGCACGGAAGAATGTGTAATAAACAATTCCTCCGCTATCTGTGCCTGCGTTTTGTCGGTAAGAAGATGAGCGAAAACCTCAAGTTCACGCCTCGATAGTTTTTCCAGCTCGGGATAAATTTCAAGCAGCCTCTTATGTTCGTTTTCTGCCAATGCAATATAATCGAAATAATTCAGTATTCCCATACGCCACCTCTTCAAGGATAATTATACTTTGTCAAGCTGAAGATGTAACCTGCCCAATACAGGGGGATTTGACACACATACTACCTTTTTGGGTAGTATTTCTCGTATATTCTTGAAAAAAAGAAAAATGTAATTTATAATTCTGTTTAGAAAAGATACTGTTATGATTTGATTATATTGATTTTTTTGTCCGTTTTGCACCCCCCGTTTGGGGGGTTTTTAGGAAAAAACCACCTGTTCGGGTGAGTTTTTTAAAGAATTCAATGATTTTTACGATTTTGCGATGATTTTTCGCAGCAAAGGAAGGTGCGGTTTATGAATCACCCTATTCTCATAGAAAACCAGAAAAAGAGGATGGATATACCTTTATGGAGGCTCGTTTGCTTCGCTATGTTCAACCTATGGCAGATGGGATTTATCTTTTATTTTCTTGAACCGTCCTCAGCATTGGACGGAAAAATTCCTCTGCCCATTAACATAGATTACGGTACCGCACTTACGGTGGTTTGCTACCTGCTTGGTATCCTCACAATGATATTCTTGCCGAAGATAATCGTGTGGGTACAAAGGATTGACACGGTTATTGCACTCGTTTCAGCTGTCGGATTCTTTCTCCCTCTGTCGGAGGATGCTCTGCGCTTTAACATTTACTTGCAGATATTCTGTTGCTGTTTGCTTATCGGTTTTGAAACCTTCCTTGTGGTCAACTACTTCTCCGAAAAAAGCGGTATTAAGTATCTGACTTTTGCCTACGGTATACCGTGTTTTCTGATCGCCTTGGTTCAAAACGAGCTGATACCGGTCAATTTCTCCATCTTCCGTTTCGGAATAATAGCAACATTGGTGCTTATGTTTATCTTCTTCCTCAGTATGCCCACGGATAATGAGCATCTGCCCCGTTTCGTGAAAAAGAGCGACGGCATCAAAGCCCCGAAAAAGCTGATTCTCGGTACTTATCTTCTTGTTTTCATTATCGGACTGATGGGAACAGCCGGACCAGCAATTGCCGGTAAGGTAAAACACGGTGTGACGATTATGTATCTTGTGGTTGCGGTTACCTGCTTTGTCTTTTATCTTCTTTACAAAAAATCCAATATTCATCCTTTCCGCATGATCCCCCTGTCGGTGGGTTTGGGCGGTCTCGGTTTCCTTTTGATGATCGCAACTTCCTACGTGCCTGCACTTTCCTACGTTGCCTGCGTCCTCATAGGCTTTGGCATAAGTCGGAGGCCAAGCGG
>JAZSCL010000005.1:0-3951 GCA_045602905.1 Acutalibacteraceae bacterium | reverse complement strand
TCACCGTTGACCAGAATATCGCAGGCAGATATTATCAGGAAGGCGCAATCCGTGCGGTATGCGACAGCTTTGACGGCAAGAACCGCCGCAAGGCTCTGCTCGTTATGGCTACAGGCTCGGGAAAAACAAGAACGGTCATTGCTCTCACAAAAGTGCTTCTCAACCACGGCTGGGTCAAGAACGTTCTTTTCCTTGCGGACAGAACTTCGCTTGTCACTCAGGCAAAGCGTGCGTTTGTGAATCTTCTTCCGAATTTCTCGGTCACGAATCTTTGCACCGATAAAGAAAACTACAACGCTCATTGCGTTTTCTCAACATATCAAACGATGTTCAACTGCATCGATAACGTCAAGGATGATGAAGGCAAGCTTTTCACCTGCGGTCATTTCGACCTCATCATCTGCGACGAAGCCCACCGTTCAATTTATAATAAATATAAAGATATCTTCAATTATTTCGATGCTCCTCTTGTGGGTCTTACCGCAACCCCCAAGGATGAAATCGAAAAGAATACATATGAAATTTTCAATCTGCAAAGCGGTATTCCCACCTATGCCTACGAGCTTGCACAGGCTGTTGCCGACGGATATCTGGTTGATTTTATGTCCGTTGAAACAAAGCTCAAATTCATCGAAGAAGGCATCGTTTATGACGAACTTTCCGACGAGGACAAAGAGGAATACGAAAACACATTCGAGAATGAAAACGGCGAATTGCCCGAAAAAATCAATTCATCCGCACTCAATGAATGGGTGTTCAACGAAGATACAATCCGTGAAGTTCTCAACGTTCTTATGACTCACGGACTGAAAATTGATTACGGCAATAAAATCGGCAAGTCGATTATCTTTGCAAAAAGCCATCAGCACGCCGAAAAAATCCTTGAAATATTCAACAAGGAATATCCTCACCTCAACGGCTATGCAATGGTAATTGATAATTACACAAACTATGCACAGAGTGCAATCGACGATTTCAGCGATCAAAAAAAGATGCCGCAGATTGCAATTTCTGTTGATATGCTTGATACGGGTATTGACGTGCCCGAAGTGCTGAATCTTGTGTTCTTTAAAAAGGTAATGAGTAAGGCAAAGTTCTGGCAGATGGTCGGCAGAGGCACCCGTCTTTGCCCGAATCTCATAGACGGTGAAGATAAAAAGATTTTCTATATCTTCGATTTCTGCGGAAACTTCGAATTCTTCAGAATGGGCGGCAAGGGCAAAACAACAAGTGCCGTCGCACTGCAGAGCGCAATATTCAATCTCAAAGCACAGATTGCTTATAAACTGCAGGATATGGATTATCAGACAAACGACCTTATTGCATTCAGAAAACTGCTTGTTGAGGATATGGTGCGCAAGGTCAGGGAGCTTAACAGAGATAGCTTTTCTGTAAAACAACATCTCCGTTATGTTGATTACTATTCAAATCCCGATAACTACAATGCTCTCACATATGAGAATACTCTTGAAATAAAAGAAGAAATCGCACCGCTTGTTGTTCCCGATGAAGACGATGCGAAAGCTCTGCGATTTGATGCACTTATGTACGGAATCGAACTTGCATATCTTGTTGGCAAGAAGTATGCAAAGGCAAGAAACGACCTCGTCAAAAAGGTCAATGCTCTTGCAAACACAGCCAATATTCCTGAGATTATGTCACAGCACGATCTGATAAATAAAATTTTGCATACGGATTATGTTGAAACCGCAGGCATCAATGAGTTTGAAAACATCAGAGAAAACCTGCGTGATTTGATTAAATATATTATTGTTTTACACCCAACCTATACCACAACCTTTGATGATGAAATTCTGTCAATGAATTGGAATGAATCCGAGCTTGAGAATGATGATTTGCAGGATTACAAGGCAAAGGCGGAATTTTATATCCGTCAGCATCAGGATAACGAGGTTATTGCAAAGCTGAAAAGCAACGTTCCTCTCAATGCAGACGACGTTAAGGCTCTCGAAGAAATCCTCTGGAGCGAAGTCGGCTCAAAAGAAGATTATGAAGCAAACTACGGTGCCGTTCCTCTCGGTGAATTTGTCAGAGGTATTGTCGGTCTTGATATGAATGCCGCAAAAGAAGCATTTGCAGAGTATCTTAACAGTTCAAGTCTTGACAGCAGACAGATTTACTTCGTCAATCAGATTGTTGAGTATATTGTCCACAACGGTATGATGAAAGACCTTTCTGTTCTGAAAGAAACACCGTTCTCTGATCAAGGCAGCATCGTTGACATCTTCACAGATGTTTCTGTGTGGCTCGGAATCAAAAAAGTAATTGATCAAATAAATGCAAATGCGGCGGCTTAAAATTTCTATTCAGAAAAGAGATGTCCTATGAAAAAAATTATCGCATTATTATTGGCATCAATAATGATAATTTCATCGTTTGCAACAACAGTGAGTGCTGTTTCAATCAGCGAATCCAAAGAGGCACTCAGAGAGCAGTTTGAATACGGAAAAGGACCTAAAACAGGTCTTTATTCTGTTGATTACAGATATTATACACCTGAAACAAACGAAGGCTCAAAACATCCGCTTGTTATCTGGGCACACGGTCAGTCTCACGGACAGTATGACGGTTTCCAGATAAAATCAAACGATATCGTAAACTGGTCATCGGATGAGTATCAGTCCCGTTCCGAAAACGGATTTTATATTATGGCTGTAAGGTCACCGGAACACATCGGACTATCTTGGGACGATGATATGATCGCACCCCTAAAAGCGGCTATTGACGATTTCATCAAAAAGAACCGTGAGCACATTGATGCAACTAAAATCTATGTGGGTGGATTTTCTCTCGGCGGTATGATGTCGTATAAAATGGCAATCAATTATCCTGATATGTTTGCCGCAATCTTTCCTGTTTGTCCTTATATATCGGTTTCTGAGCAGGATGCTGAAAAGTTTGCAGACGTTCCCGTTTGGATGGTTGCAGGCAAAAAAGACCACCTTGTCAGCTACAGCGGAACGGTTAACAACTGGGAGAATATCTGCTCAACATCAAACGTTTTGCAGGAATGCAGATTTTCAACTTTGAGCAAGGTTTGCCTTCCTGACGGTTCACGAGCTCCGACAGAGCATTATTCATGGGAAGCTGTAACGGCAGATATGTTTACCACGGATAACGGAGCTTATCCTCATATGGCAACTGTTGACGGAAACGGAAACGAGGTTGTTCTTTCGTATCCTGAAGGAATGATTTCGTGGCTGATGGCTCATTCTTCGCATTATAATCCCGAAACAGACAACAGCGAAATCAAGCCTGTATTCAACATTCTGAATATAATCAAGGCTCCGATTATGACAGTCTACATTATATTCAGAAACTTAGTCAGACCGATTTTTGGTTAACAGTCAAGAAAGCCCGTCTTTACGACGGGCTTTTGTGCGCTACAGAGGCCATATTGCTTAATTCGCGTTAAAGATTGTGCGCTTTAGAACGTGACGTGAGCCGTAAAATCAGATATAATGTTCTACAGAAGAAACATTAATTGTTGGAACGGAGATTGTATGGGTTTTATTGAAGATTTATATTATGAGAATATTGACGCTCAGGCGTATAGTCCTGAATTCGGTGCGGAATTGAAACAGAAACTCAACGAGCTCACCGAACTTGAAAAACAAATCGCCGATAAACTGTCAGGCGAAGAAAAGGATTTATTTCTGAAATACACAGACAAGTATATTGAATTTACCGCCAGAAGTCTTACCGATGCTTTTGTTTCCGGTTTTCGTTTAGGCGCAAAATTTACACACGACACATTCATATAAAAATCCCTTCCTCCTTTCATTTGAGGGTCATGACATATCAAGCTCCGCAGAGTTTTCCTGCGGAGCTTGTGTGTTTTCGGTATGCAACCTGTTGCAAAGAAACTCTTTTGTGATATAATGTGATTATTATAATTCAACGATGGGATTGAGATAAAATGGTTCTTTT
>JAZSCL010000004.1:0-7528 GCA_045602905.1 Acutalibacteraceae bacterium | reverse complement strand
AAGGCGAAGCTGAGGAACTGTTTCGGGATTGAATTCAATGCCCTTTTCGGCAGCTTCTTTTTCTGCATTTTCCATTGTGATACGGTTTGCTTCTTTGAAAGCCTCGGTGATATCCTGCTCATGAGCGCCGTCGAAAACGGGAGTCATAACATTGATTCCGAGATTTCTTGCTGCAAAGCCGAGGTGAACCTCGAGAACCTGACCGATGTTCATTCGGGAGGGAACGCCGAGGGGATTGAGAACGATATCAAGAGGAGTACCGTCGGGAAGGAAGGGCATATCTTCCTGGGGAAGAATTCTTGAAACAACACCCTTGTTACCGTGACGGCCCGCCATCTTATCGCCGACTGAAAGCTTACGCTTCTGAGCGATGTAGCAGCGTACAACCTTGTTTACGCCGGGTGACAGCTCGTCGCTGTTTTCTCTTGTGAACACCTCAACGTTAACAACGATACCGTATTCGCCGTGGGGAACTTTGAGGGAAGTATCTCTTACTTCCTTTGCCTTTTCACCGAAGATTGCACGAAGAAGTCTTTCTTCTGCGGTAAGCTCAGTTTCACCCTTGGGAGTTACCTTACCTACAAGGATATCGCCTGAATGAACCTCTGCACCGATTCTGATGATACCTCTTTCGTCAAGGTTGCCGAGTGCATCCTCGCCGACGTTGGGAATATCTCTGGTTATTTCTTCAGGTCCGAGCTTTGTATCTCTTGCTTCGGTTTCGTATTCTTCAATGTGAACGGATGTATAAACATCGTCACGAACGAGTTTTTCATTAATGAGAACGGCGTCTTCGTAGTTGTAGCCTTCCCAGGTCATGAAGCCTACAAGAGCATTTTTGCCGAGGCTGATTTCACCATGGTCTGTTGCAGGACCGTCGGCAATAACCTCGTTCTTTTCAACTCTCTGTCCAACGGAAACGATGGGTCTCTGGTTGATGCAGGTGCCCTGGTTGGAACGAAGGAACTTGATAAGCTCATAGTTCTTGCTTTCGCCGTCATCGTGCTTGATTGTGATAGAGTCTGCGGAAACCTTGGTTACTGTACCTGCATCCTTTGCAAGAACTGTAACGCCTGAGTCAACAGCAGCCTTGTATTCCATACCTGTTCCGACGATGGGAGCGCAGGTCTTGAGCAGAGGAACTGCCTGACGCTGCATGTTCGAACCCATGAGAGCTCGGTTTGCGTCGTCGTTTTCAAGGAAGGGAATCATTGCAGTAGCAACAGATACAACCATCTTGGGAGAGATATCCATGTAGTCAACTCTTGCGTTGTCGATTTCAATGAATTCGTCTCTGTATCTTGCCGTGATTTTGGGTCTGACAAAGCGGTTGTTTTCATCGAGAGGCTCGTTAGCCTGTGCAACGATGAAATCGTCCTCTGTGTCAGCAGTCATGTATTCAACTTCATCAAGAACTACGCCGGTTTCTTTGTCAATCTTTCTGTAGGGAGCTTCGATGAAGCCGTATTCGTTGATTTTTGCGAATGTTGCAAGGTAGGAGATAAGACCGATGTTGGGACCTTCGGGAGTCTCGATGGGACACATTCTGCCGTAGTGAGAATAGTGAACGTCTCGAACTTCGAAGCCTGCACGGTCTCTTGAAAGACCGCCGGGACCGAGGGCGGAAAGACGGCGCTTATGAGTAAGCTCTGCAAGGGGGTTTGTCTGGTCCATGAACTGTGAAAGGGGTGATGAACCGAAGAACTCCTTGATTGCAACCATAACGGGACGGATGTTGATAAGAGTCTGCGGAGTGATCTTATCTTCATCTTCCTGCGCCTGGATAGCCATTCTTTCACGAACAACTCTTTCCATTCTTGCAAGACCGATTCTGAACTGATTCTGAAGAAGTTCACCTACGGAACGGATTCTTCTGTTGCCCAGATGGTCGATATCATCTACATTACCTACACGCTTGGTAAGGCAGTTTACATAGTTGACGGATGCAAAGATATCGTCAACGATGATGTGCTTGGGAATAAGGTCATCGCAGCGCTCTGCCATTTCTGCAAGGAGAGCTGCCTTATCATCGCCACACTTCTCGATAATCTCGTGAAGAACGGAGAAACGTACCTTTTCGTTTATGGCGATTTCTTCAAGCTCGGCTTTTGTGATTGATTCGGGAAGGAGAGCGGCGGGCTCTACCATGCCGTTTGAGATAACGAACAGCTCACTGCCGTCCTCGCAGGCAACAACAACACGCATAACGCCTGCCTGCTCTATTTCAAGAGCCTTCTGCTTTGTGATAACTTCGCCGGGCTCTGCAAGAAGCTCGCCTGTGTATTCGGATATAACGGGCTGTGCAACTGTGCAGCCGGGAAGACGGTTGAGCATTGAAAGCTTTTTGTTATATTTATAGCGGCCCACTCTGGAAATATCATATCTGTGAGGATCGAAGAAAAGGTTGTCGATGTGCTGCTGAGCAGATTCGAGAGTTACGGGTTCGCCGGGACGAAGCTTTTTGAAAACTTCCATAAGGGCTTCTTCCGTATTTCTGGTTTCATCTTTCTCCATAGTGGCTTCAAGCTTGTTATCCTCGCCGAAGAAGCGGCGGATATCATCGTTTGAGCTCAAGCCGAGAGCACGGATAAACGCAGTGATATAAATTTTTCTGTTCTTGTCGATGCGTACATAGAAGATATCGTTGGCATCGGTTTCGTATTCAAGCCATGCACCTCTGTTGGGGTTAATGGTGCTTGTGTAAAGCTCGATACCCGTCTTATCATGGGTCATTCCGTAATAAACGCCGGGGGAACGAACAAGCTGTGAAACAATAACACGTTCCGCACCGTTGATAACGAATGTTCCGCTTTCGGTCATGATGGGGAAATCACCCATGAAGACCTCTGACTCTTTGATGATGCCTGTTTCTTTGTTCTGTAAACGCACGGTTACTCTCATGGGAGCCGCATAAGTAGCGTCGCGCTCTTTGCATTCGCGAACGGTATACTTGGGCTTATCGTCCATACGGTAATCAACAAAGCTGAGCACCCAGTTGCCTGTGTAATCCGTGATATCCGCCATATCACGGAAAACTTCCTTAAGACCGGTTTCGATGAACCATCTGTAGGATGCTTTCTGGATTTCTATGAGGTTGGGCATATCCATAACCTCATTGATTTTTCCGAAGCTCATGCGTGTGCAGCTTCCGCGTTTAACGGGATTCATTTTCAGCATTAGGCTAAATCACTCCGTTTCTTTAAATTTCCATTCCATGTGGAGAGCCGAAAAATTTTCTTGGAACCGCCCTATAAAATAATTATTTAAACGCAAAATAAGACTAAATTATAGGGTATTAAATTCCAGTATAATATGCAGGGTAACATTATAATCTCGCATTGTCAATATGTCAAGCATATTTTATAAAATTAATATATAACTTTTTGATTTTTGTGCATTCATACGAAATTTTAGCAATTATAAAATTTATTTTTGTGTAATATTTTAGGCATTTTGTTAATTTTGACTATTATCACAAAACCAAAAGGGCAGCCTGAAATAGGCTGCCCTCTCGACTCTTCTTTCTGTTCGGAAACAAAAAATTCCATTTATATATAATGTTATAAAATAATCGGTTTAATGGATTTTTCCGCCTGATAACCGCTGCCTGCAGGCAGACAAAGCGAAAAGATATCACTCGCCGTACATTCAAGAGAAAAGATTTTTTGTGCATTCTCCCCCGCATTTGCAACATCCGATGCCTTGGTTATGACGGGAAGTTTTGCCGCTTTTCTGAGCATTCTGATAAGCTCCGCGCCGTTTTCATTGAAGCCCGTAATACGGATATACGGCGGAGAAATTTCAGTATCCTCAGCCGTAACGCATAGAAAATGATTCAAAATTATTCTGCGGATTCTTGCGTGCGTATATCTCTTGGTTTTTGCAAAAGAATATAATTCATAAAGAGTTTTTGCCTCTTTTGCCGCATTGATGATTCGGTTTTCAATCCCCTCGCTGACATCAGGTGCAAACGAAAGAGCCTCTGCAGTTGTGGTTTTCATTTTATATAAAATTGCATTCTCAACAAGCTTTATATCCGATATTGGCGAATTCCAATATAAATTCTGAGCATTTTCGGGAACGAAATCCGCAAACTCTCTTCTGCTTTTTATATACTCTCTTACCAACGAAGCAGATGCAATATCACCGTTTGATTGTGTTGAGTCATGCTCCGCACCGACTCTCGCAAAGGTAACGGTTTTAATTTTGCTGTTTATTCTATCCAGTGCCGCAACATACTCAACGCCGAGAATGTTGTTTGGACTTTGAATAACTTCGGCACATACGGAGTTGATTTTACGCAGAGCATTCTCCCTTGCCGCCGCAAAGGTTATGCCTTTATCAAGCTCATCGGAAATGTACGGCTTGATTTCATCGGAATAAATCAGTTTTGCCGTTTCGGTTATTTTATTCGTATCGCCGCATTCACTGCCGAAAACAAGCCAATCAACAATGCCCGTGCCGTCGAGGATTTCAACTCCCGCACGCGCAAAGCTCTGTGCGGATGAAACGGCATAAACCGAAGGCAGCTGCAAAACAAGGTCAACTCCGCATTCAAGAGCTGCTCTGGTTCTCACTGTATGATGCATCAGCGCAGGCTCGCCTCTCTGCACAAAATTGCCGCTCATAACCGCAACAACATGGGTTGCCCCTGCCTTCCTTGCCTTATAAGCAAGCAAAGCATGACCGTTATGGAACGGATTATATTCGGCTATGATTCCCGCAACCTTCATTTTTGCACCTTTTCTTTATAAAATATACTTGAAAAAAATATTGTTTAGATATATAATATAACAGTTATTGATACAAATCAAGCAAATATTTCTATAGGAGTGTTAAAATTGAAAATTCTCGTTATTAACTGCGGAAGCTCATCACTTAAGTATCAGCTTTTCGACATGGACACAGAAACCATGATCGCAAAAGGTAACTGCGAAAGAATCGGCGTTGACGGCAAAATCGGCGGTTCAACTGCTGACGGACGCAAGTTCGAATACAACGTTGATTTCCCCAACCACACAATTGCATTCCTTGAGGTTAAGAAAGTTCTTACCGAAGGCGATGCAAAGGTTATCGACAGCCTTGAAGAAATTTCGGCTATCGGTCACAGAGTTGTTCAGGGCGGCGCTCTCTTCAAGGAAAGCACACTCGTAACAGAAAAGGTTATTGAAGGCATCGAAAGCCTCTGCGACCTTGCTCCTCTTCACAATCCCGCACACATTCAGGGTATCAGAGCCTGCGTTGACGTTTTCGGTGCAGACCTTCCTCAGGTTGTTGTTTTCGATAACGCTTTCCACTCAACAATGCCCGCAGAAGCATATATGTTCCCCATCCCCTACGAATATTATGAGAAGTATGCTATCCGCCGTTACGGCTTCCACGGCACATCTCACCGTTTCGTAAGCGCACGCTGTGCAGAAGTTATGGGCAAGAACATCGAAGACCTCAAAATCGTTACCTGCCACCTCGGCAACGGCTCATCAATCACAGCTGTCAAGGGCGGCAAGTGCATCGACACCAGCATGGGTCTTACTCCCCTTGACGGTTTCATCATGGGTACACGCTGCGGTGCTGTTGACCCCTCAGTTATCACCTACCTTCAGCAGAAAGAAGGCTGGACTCCCGCTGAAACAGATACCATTCTCAATAAGAAATCAGGTGTTCTCGGTATTTCCGGCGTAGGCAGTGACGACCGCGACGTTTCCGCAGCTGAAGCAGACGGCAACGAAAGAGCTCATCTTGCAAGAAGCATCCAGAAATATCAGGTACGCAAGCTCATCGGCAGCTACGTTGCAGCTATGGACGGCGTTGATGCTATCGTATTCACAGGCGGTATCGGTGAAAACACAATTGACCTTCGTGCAGACGTTTGCAACAACCTCAGCTACCTCGGTGTTGAGCTTGACGCAGAAGCAAACGAAATCATGAGAAGAGGCAAGGAAGGCGAAATCTCAACCGCAAACTCAAAGGTTAAGGTTTATGTTCTTCCCACCAACGAAGAACTTGTTATCGCAAGAGACACAAAGGCAATCGTTGAAGCTATGTAATTTCAACAAACTAACGGGTACGGTTAATGCCGTACCTGTTTTTATTTATTGACTAATTTCACACATTATAGTATAATGTTTTAATAATATAAATAAAATAAGAGGGATGTAATGATACATATTGCTCCGATTTATAAAAAAGCTCCCGACGGATTGGATTATCCCGTTGCGGCGATAAACTCATATCCGTGGGACGAAAACAGCTATAAACCCGAAAGCTATTGCGCATTATATGCCGTCAAGGGCGAGGGCATTCATGCCCGTTTGTGGTCTTACGAAGTTTATCCCAGATGCGTCTGCACTGAGCGTGATGACCCCGTTTATACCGACAGCTGCCTTGAATTCTTCCTCATGCCCTTTGAGGATGATGACCGATACATAAACATTGAAGTCAACAGAAAAGGCGTTTATCTTTCGCAAATCGGCACCTGCCGTGAGGACAGAGTTTTCATTAAGGAAATAACTTCACTTGAACCCATTATCCATGCAAAAGATATAAAACACGGTCTTAAAAGAGGTTGGGAAATCGAAATCATACTTCCCGAAGCCTTCCTTTCCGCAGTATACGGCAAGGAATTCAAGCTTTGCGAAAGAAAAGTCAGATGCAATTTCTATAAATGCGGTGACGAGACCGAAAAACCCCATTACGGCTCTCGCTTCCCTGTTAAAACAGAAAAACCCGATTTTCACCGACCCGAATTTTTTGGCGAAATAACACTTTACGAAAAGGAGTAATTCCTATGAACAACACAATCAGCAATGTTTCTGAGCTTCTCGGTGCTTTTCAGTTTGAAGGAGTGCTCGAAAACACGGACCAGCTTCATGACGGTCACATAAACAATACATACACATTTGCTTTTCGTGACGAAAACGGCAAGCTCAACAAATATCTTGTGCAGGAGCTTAACACCTATGTTTTCAAGCAGCCCGAGGCTCTTATGGAAAATGTTATGGGCGTTACGAAATATATGCGGGAATATGTGCTTGCAAACGGCGGTGACATTGACAGAGAGTGTCTTTATGTTATCCCTGCCAAAGACGGCAAGCCTTACTATATCGACGGTGAAAACCGTTTCTGGAGATGCTATAACTTCATCACGAACGCTCATTCCTGCCAGAGCGTTGAGAATGCAGAAGTTTTCTTCAATGCGGCAAAGGCATTCGGTAATTTTCAGAGAATTCTTGCGGATTATCCCATCGACAGCCTGACTGAAACAATCCCCAACTTCCACAACACGGTTTCGAGATTTGCGGATTTTAAAAAGGCAGTTGCTGATAATCTTTCGGGCAGAGCCGCCGAAGCAGAAGCTGAAATTGAATTTGTTCTTGCCCGTGAAAAGGATTGCTCCGTGCTTATCGATATGCTTAACGCAGGCGAGCTTCCTCTCCGAGTTACCCATAATGACACAAAGCTCAACAATGTTATGTTTGACAACGAAACCAACGAAGGCATCTGTGTTGTTGACCTTGATACGGTTATG
>JAZSCL010000003.1:0-12572 GCA_045602905.1 Acutalibacteraceae bacterium | reverse complement strand
TATCACAAAGCTTGCCGTTTCCGGCTATTCCGCAGGAGCACATCTCTCAATGCTTTACGCATTTTCAAGACCGGATGAATCTGCGATTGAGCTTGTATTTTCCGCTAATCAGGTAGGACCCTCCGATTTTCATTCTGAAGTATGGGGCAGCACAGGTCTTGCAAGTATGCTTTCAGGAATTGAAATTACGGAAGAAATGACAGCAAACGGAGAAGCTGAAAAAGTGATAAACCTCGTTTCACCCACAGCTTATGTAACCAAAGATACAGTTCCTTCCGTTCTTGCTTACGGTGGCACGGATATGATTGTTCCTTCGGGCAATGCCGAAAGAATTAAATCAGCTTTTGAAAACGCCGGTGCGGTTCATAATTACATTCTTTATCCGCTTTCTAACCACGGTCTCGGTCTTGATCCTCTTTGCGAAATGGAATATATAAATACTGTTGAACAGTATTGTGTGCAGTATTTCGGTTATTAATTTTGTGCTTTTGATAACTGTTTGCAAATAAGAAGATTCAATAAGCGAATATTATTAATCTTAAAAATTAAAATATTAATCAACATAAAATATAATCGAGCTGCTGATTTTCAGCCGACTCTTAGTGCAAACATAAAGATAAGACTCCTGCAATTTTATGAATTTACGGCAGCAGGAACATAATGGGTTTAGTTTGTCTTTACTGCAAAAAAGGATATGTTTCAACGAAAGTACCAACTCCGGCAATTGAAAAGAGAGCAAAAAAAATACTAATTAAAATTACCGCAGAAGATACAATCAGTATCATCTGCGGTTCTTTTTATTTTATACAGTTTTTATCAAACGAGGGGTTGAAAGCATAGAAATTCTTTTCATCAAGTTTGTCTGTTGCAAGACGGAGTCCTTCACCGAAACGCTGGAAATGAACAATTTCTCTTGCACGAAGGAATTTAATGGGTTCTCTGACATCGGGATCATCAACTAGTCGGAGAATGTTGTCGTATGTGGTGCGTGCTTTCTGCTCCGCCGCTAGGTTTTCAGTCATATCGGTGATAACATCGCCCTTGCTCTGAATATATGCAGCCGTGAACGGTACACCCGCAGCAGATGCAGGATAAACAGCTGTTGTATGGTCAACAAAATATGCATCGTATCCGGATTTTTTTATTTCTTCTTCGGTAAGATTTCTCGTCAACTGATGAACAATTGCTCCTATCATCTCAAGGTGTGCAAGTTCTTCGGTTCCTATATCTGTTAAAAGACCTTTAAGTTCATCATAAGGCATTGAAAATCTTTGGCTGAGGTAACGGAGTGATGCTGCAAGTTCTCCATCAGGACCACCATACTGGGAAATAATAATCTGTGCGTACTTAGGATTCGGATTTTTTATTTTAACAGGAAACTGCAATCTTTTCTCATAAACAAACATCAGCAATCACACTCCTTATATTCCCATGGCCAGGGACCTTTGAGCCACTCGAATCCTTGCGATTTCGCTGCGGTAAGTGGACAAAATTTTTCTTCATATTCTTTAATCAACATTTTATACTTGATAAGATGCTTATTATATTTTTCTACCATCTGTAAATCCCAGGGATGGGTGTCCAAATAAAGATGAATTTCCCAAAGAACAAAATGCATCTGACTCAACTTTAAGAGCATTTCATTTTTACCGTTCATTTGCAACACTTCCCTGCAAAAGGTTTGTTAAGCACGGTAAATAATGTACCGCATTCAAAAGCCTTTTTATCATCAAAGCACGATGTGTCCGTTTGCATTGGTACGAAAAGCATGGCAGGTACCGGATTTGACGGCACAGATGAAATTGATACAGAGCAGAATTCATGTTTATGATTCTGTCTTTGCGGATATCTGTATCCGCTGTATTCATTCATTTCAATCAATTCCTTTCTATAATTGAGGAACAAACCTCTGCTACATAATATGACAGATATTTTTAAGTGTTACCTTTTTGAGTTAATGTTTATTAATATTGCGGTATTGAATAATTAATAATTATATGATATATTAATATAAAAATTAAATCAGCAGGAGGTAAAAGTATGTGTCAGTGTAATTGTACCGGTCCCGTAAGTGACCTTTCATTGCTTGATGAAATTCTCAATAAATATGCAGATTCATCAAGTAATCTTATAACTATTCTACAGAATGCTCAGAATATTTACGGATATCTTCCCAAAGATGTGATGTATTGTATTGCAGAAAGAGTCGGCGTTTCACCAGCAGATGTTATGGGTGTTGCAACATTCTATTCTCAGTTCAGACTCTCCCCTATCGGAAAATATCTTATAATGTCATGCCAGGGAACGGCGTGTCACGTTAACGGCAGTGAAAGAATATCAGCTGCAATTTCGGAATATCTCGGAATAGGTAACGGTGAAACTACAGAAGACGGTCTTTTTACTCTTGAAAACGTTGCCTGCCTTGGATGCTGTTCGCTTGCACCCGTTATTATGATTAACGGCGAAGCATACGGCAACTTAACTCCCGACTCAGCTGTTGCAGTTCTTAAAAACATTCAGGAAAAGGAGGGTAAATAATGCGAATTGTTATCGGTGAAGGCTCATGCGGTATTGCAGCAGGTGCTTCAAAGGTACGCTCAGCAATAGAATCTCTTCTTGAAAAAAATGAATCCTTCATTCTCGGCAGTACCGGCTGTATCGGTATGTGCTACCTTGAGCCAATTGTTGATATTTACGATAATAAAACACTTCTTAAAAGACTTGTTAAGGTTTCCGAAAACGATGCATCAAAAATAGTTGATGCTGTCAGAAACGGTAATCTTGAACTTCTCAATGACCTTGCAATAAAACCTGATGATGAAGAATTTCTTAACCGTCAGACAAGAATAGCATTGCGACATTGCGGTATAATTGACCCTGTATCTCTTGATGATTACAGAGAAACTGACGGTTATCAGGCTCTTGAAAAAATGCTTAAAACCATGACTCCCGAGCAAGTTATTGAAGAAATCAAAGTTTCAGGTCTTGCAGGCAGAGGCGGCGCAGGTTTCCCGACATGGTTCAAATGGAATGCAGCCCGTCAGAGTATCAGTGAAACAAAATATCTCATCTGTAATGCCGACGAAGGCGACCCCGGTGCATTCATGGACAGAGCGGTTATCGAATCCGATCCTCACAGCCTTATTGAAGGTATGCTTATAGGTGCATACGCAATCGGAGCAAAAGAAATGATTGTTTATGTACGTGCAGAATATCCTCTTGCAATCAAAAATCTTGAAATTGCAATAAGTCAAGCAAAAGAAGCAAATCTTCTTGGTGATAATATTCTCGGCAGTAATTTTTCTTGCGATATGAGAATTAAAGCAGGTGCCGGTGCATTTGTCTGCGGCGAAGAAACAGCTCTCATCGAATCACTTGAAGGAAAAAGAGGAATGCCCAGACTCAAGCCTCCTTTCCCTGCTCAGAAAGGATACATGGATGAGCCTTCTAACATCAACAATGTTGAAACCTTTGCAAATGTAGCATGGATTATTAATAACGGCGGCGAAGCATTTGCTGCTATGGGAACGGAAAACAGCAAAGGAACAAAGGTTTTTGCACTCACGGGCAAAATCCGTAAAGGCGGACTCGTTGAAATTCCGATGGGCAAAACACTTCGTGATGTTATTTACGGAATCGGCGGCGGAATCAGAGACGATAAAGAATTTAAAGCAGTTCAGATGGGCGGACCGTCGGGCGGATGTATTCCTGCAGATCTTCTTGACACTGTTATTGATTACAAGGCACTTGCAGCAACGGGCGCAATCATGGGCTCTGGCGGTATGGTTGTTATGGATGAAAGTACATGTATGGTCGGAATGGCAAAATTCTTCCTGGACTTTACCGCTCTTGAATCATGCGGTAAATGTGTTCACTGCCGAATCGGTACTTTCCGAATGCAGGAAATCCTTACAAGAATCGTTAAGGGCGAAGGCAAGGATGGCGATATTGAGCTTCTTGAAGAGCTTTGTGAAGCTGTAAAAGACGGTGCACTTTGCGGTCTCGGCCAGACTGCACCCAACCCTGTTCTTACAACAATCAAATATTTCCGCAATGAATATGAAGCACATATCAAAAACAAGAAATGTCCCGCAAAAGAATGTGTTGATCTTCTTTCATACTCAATTGATGCCGATAAATGCCGCGGATGTACACTGTGTGCAAAAAAATGTCCGGCAAAAGCTATCAGCGGAGAGGTTAAAAAATCTCATATCATTGATTCAGATATATGTATCCGATGCGGTCAGTGTGTCAATTCTTGCCGATTCGATGCAATAATTGTAGAATAAGGAGGCGTCGAAATGGAACAAATTAAAATTTTTCTTAACGGTCAGGAAATGATCGGTAACAAAGGTGAAACAATTCTTACAATCGCCGCCAAAAACGGTGTTGAAATTCCAAATCTATGTTATGATTGTAATCTTAAATTATACGGTGCATGCGGTATCTGTCTTGTTGAGGGAGAAGGCATTCCGAAGCTTATGCGTTCATGCTCAACGGTTGCATCCGACGGAATGATTCTCAGAACTGATACACCCAGAGTAAAAAAAGCAAGAAAAATTGCTCTTGAACTTATTATGAGTGACCATGACGGTGACTGCATTGCTCCCTGCTCGCTCAACTGCCCTGCACACACAGATATTCAGGCTTATATAAAACAGATTGCATTGGGCAACGATAAAGAAGCCGTTAAGATTATAAAAGAGAAAATTCCTATTCCCGCATCAATAGGCAGAGTTTGTCCTCATCCGTGTGAAGCAAACTGCAGACGCAGACTTGTTGAAGAACCTCTTTCGGTTGCTTTTCTTAAAGCGTTTGCCGCAGACAATGATCTTGCATCTGACAACCCATATACTGCCGTTTGTGAAGAACCGACCGGCAAAAAAGTTTCTGTTATCGGTGGCGGCCCTGCGGGTCTGACTGCTGCATACTATCTTAAACTTGCAGGTCACGATGTAAAAATCTATGAAGCTATGCCGGAAATGGGAGGTATGCTTCGTTACGGTATACCTGAATACAGACTCCCCAAATCAGTTCTTGCTAAAGAAGTTGAAGCCATTGCGAAACTCGGAGTTGAAATGATTAACAATGTTAAAATCGGAAAAGATATAACATTTGAGGAAGTCAAGTCTGATTCAGATGCTGTGCTCGTTACAATCGGCGCATGGAAAGGCAGCTCAATGAGATGCAAAGGCGAAGAATTAAACGGTGTTCTCAGCGGTATTGATTTCTTGCGTGATGTAAACATGGGCAATATTCCGGATATCGGTAAAAACGTTGCTGTTGTCGGCGGTGGTAACACTGCGATGGATGCTTGCCGCACTGCTGTCAGATGCGGTGCAGAAAATGTTTATGTTATCTACAGAAGAACAAGAGCTGAGGCTCCGGCTGAAGATATTGAAATCGAAGAAGCAATTGAAGAGGGCGTAAAATTCCTTTTCTTAACAAATCCCGATGAAATTATCGGAGAAAACGGTAAAGTTAAATCAATCAAACTTCAGATTATGGAACTCGGAGAGCCTGATGCATCAGGCAGAAGAAAACCCGTTCCCATTGAAGGCGAATTCAAATCTATTGAAGTTGATACGGTTATTTCTGCAATCGGTCAGAAATGTGCACCTTCGGGGTTTGAAGATATCGGCATGACAAGCTGGGGAACTATTTCTGCAGATGAATCAAACTGTCTTACCAATCTTGACGGTGTTTTTGCCGCAGGAGATGCAACGAACAATGGTGCATCAATTGCAATCGATGCCATAGCTGAAGCAAACACTGCCGCCAAGGCTATCAACGCTTATCTTCTCGGAATGCCTATGAAATTCCACAAACCCTATTATTCTCAGAGAAAAGTTACCGCTGAAATGCTTGCAGACCGAGAGAAGAAAGAAAGAGCAATTATGTCGGTTAAAGATCCTGAATACAGAAGAAATAATTTCGATGCTGTTATTAACGGTTTTACCGAAGATCAGGCAAGAGAGGAAGCAAAACGTTGCCTTGAATGCGGATGTCATGATTTTTATGACTGCAAGCTTATCCGTTACGCTAATCTTGAACCCATCAATCCTGAACGTCTCGCCGGAAAGATACATGAAAGTTTTAAGGAAACAAAGCTCGTTACAATAGAAAGAGATCAAGGAAAGTGTATACTTTGCAATCTTTGCGTACGTACGTGTAAGGAAAACGCAGGCGAAAGCATTCTCGGACTTGTCGGAAGAGGATTCAAAACTGTTATCAAGCCGGAATTTGATAATCCCGAAAGAATATCTGTTTGTAAGGAATGCCGCAAATGTGCGGAAATATGCCCAACGGGTGCCCTTAAGATTTTAGACTAAATAATAATCCGAGCTGTTTAAAATGAAACAGCTCGGATTATTTGATTATGGTGCTCCTGACAGGACTTGAACCTGCACACCAAAGATACCAGATCCTAAATCTGGCGCGTCTGCCAATTCCGCCACAGGAGCTTTTAAATTTTAAATGATAATATCATGAAGCATTTTGATTGTCAATACCCGTAACAAGATCATATTCCCATGAAAGAATGCCGCCGAATTCTTTTACATTAGTATAACCAAGCTCAAAAAGCCTTGCAGCCGCATGCTTGCTTCTTCTGCCTGTTCGACAATAAACAAAAATCAGCTGATCCTTATCGGGAAGCATATCTTTTGCCTTTTCCTTAACTTCATCATAAGGAATCAGAATTGCACCGGGAATATGTGATTCGTCATATTCTTCCTGTGTTCTTGCGTCAAGAATAATATAGTCCTCAGTTGCTGTATCCATAAGCTGTTTTGCTTCAACGGCAGAAATATAATCAACATGACCTTCTTTTTGACAAGCAGCAAAAGAAAACGAAACAATAAAAACTAATATTATAGTTAAAAATTTTTTCATAAAAATCAATCCTTTCTTTGTATAATTATATAACATAATTTATAAAAAGTCAAAAGAATTATAAAAGTATAATTTATATAAAAACTCAGGATACTGTTGACAAGTTTTATACTAAATGTTAAAATATATATTTAATGAAACACATAAGGAGATAGTATGAACGATTTTTTATTCTTTGATGAAATTTTTAATGATATAAATGAAAACGGATATATGCTTTTAAGAATGGTTATTGCAGGTGTATGCGGTGCTTTGATTGGTCTTGAAAGAAGCCGCAGGCAAAAAGATGCAGGTATCAGAACTCATATGCTTGTTGCTTTGGGTGCGGCTCTTGCAATGCTTGTTTCAAAATACGGATTCTTCGATTTGCTTCAATATGAAGGATTGCGGGCTGACGCATCAAGAATCGCCTCAAATGTTATTACAGGTGTCGGTTTTCTTGGTGCAGGCGTTATTTTTGTGCGCGATGTATCAATCAAAGGCCTTACTACGGCGGCAGGTATCTGGGCAACAGCAAGTGTTGGTCTAGCAATCGGTGCGGGTATGTATACGGTCGGTATTGGTGCAACGCTTCTTATGGTTCTTTTCCAACTGACTTTCCACAAGTTTTTCACAAGACTTGAAAATACAGCCAACGAATTCACAGTTGTAATTAACGATAACACCGATTCTGTTAAAAAATTCAGAGCGATGCTTGAAGAACAAAAAATTATTGTTGAAAAAACAAAAATGACAAGAAACAACGACTCAACTGTCACTCTTGATATAACAATTAAAAAAGCAAGAACAACTTCAATGGATGAAATAATGCTCATCTGTGAAAGCAACGAAGATGTTGTTTCGGTTGAAATTTGATGAAAAAGGTACCTCGGCTGAGGTACCTTTTTTTAATATTTACTTCTTAACCCTTTGGGATAATGGTTTTTCGCTTTACCTGAAACGACTTTTGCTCCGCCGACAGAACAACCGTCAACAGTAACAACAGCCCAACCGTTTTCGCAATCAGCAGATATTTCTTCTCCGTGAAGATATTTTCTTAAACTCTCACTTTCGACACTGAGATTGATTTTACGCTTGAAATCATTACCCATCGACATAAAGAACTGATGATGAGGCTGTATGTAATTTTTCTTGATTTCGCCGATAGTTATTCCGCATGAAAAAGCAACACCTTTCGGAATATCAATATCAGGAGTGATGTATACAGGATTACCGTTATACATTCTTACATTATCCTTGTCATATTGAACAAGTACATCATCAAGAAAATCAAAAATAATTTTATCGGATTTTTCATTTATGGGCATAGTGTTTTTTGAATTATAAATAATCTCAGACTTATTATGAAGAACAGCCATAAACTGACCTTCACCTTTGTTTTTATGAGGATAAAAACGTCGGGCATATTTTATATTTTCACAATTACAGCCATCAAAGAATATACCGTTTTCTGTATTTAATTCAACAGATTCTTTAACTCTGATTATTTCAAAGTCGGGATGAAGATTAAGAAAATTATCAATAACCATTTCATTTTCTTCAAGAGAAAATGTGCATGTGGCATAAACAATATATCCGCCGTCCTTCAATACTTTAACTGCATTTTCAAGAATCTCTTTTTGTCTTTCGGCACATTTATGAACGTTCTCAACACTCCATTCCTCAACCGCGGATCCTTCTTTTCTGAACATCCCCTCACCGGAACAAGGTGCATCAACCATAATCATATCAAAATAAGAAGGAAATATCCTTGAAAGCTTTTGTGAATCCATGCATGTTGTAATAACATTTTTCAGACCCAGTCTTTCAATATTACCGGTCAATATTCTGCATCGTGATGGAATAATTTCATTTGAAACAAGAATTCCGTTTTTGCCGAGTTTATTTTTTAACTGAGTGCTTTTACCCCCCGGGGCAGCACATAAATCAAGAATTCTCCAATCCGGATTAATTTCAATACATTCTGCTGGAGCCATTGCACCCGGCTCCTGAACATATATCATTCCTGCATGATGATATGGATGATTGCCTATTTTATCATAAGTGAAATAATATCCGTTATGAACATAAGGAATCTTCTCAGATGAAAAAATATTTATTTTATCAAATTCTTTAACAGATATCTTATCAGTATTTACTCTGAAAGCTCTGACAGGCTCATCATTAAGCGATTCCAAGTAATCATCAAATTCATCACCAAGAATTAATTTCATTCTTTCTTTGAATTCCAACGGTAAAAACTTCATTCTTCTTCTCCGTTAAATTTTATTTCAGCGAAAAGCATACACATGGACATTGCGGTAATGGCTGCCGTTTCAGTTCTGAGAATTCTTTTTCCGAGCGAAACGGTTTTTCCGCCGTTTTCAACCGCATAATCTATTTCCGATTCATCAAAGCCGCCTTCGGGCCCTATAAGAATACCGACAGTACAGCCTTTCTTTATTTCAGAAAGAGCTGATACAGTTGAAGACATTCCGTCTTTATTTTCATAAGGAACAATAAAAACATCAAGATTCTTCGCAAACTCAACAGCAGATTTAAAATTCATAACATCATGAACTTCAGGAATAACATTTCTTTTGCTTTGTTTAGCTGCACTTTCGGATATAGACTGCCATCTTGTCTGCTTACTTTTTTTCTTTTTATCATCAAGCTTCACAACACATCTGTTCAACTCAACGGGAACTATTCCGTCAACACCGAGTTCAACTGCTTTTTGAATTATGAGCTCCATCTTATCGCTTTTCGGCAATCCTTGAAGAAGATAAATTTTGATAGGTAGATTTGTGTCATTATAATCTTTTGCAATGATACGAGCAACGGCAAAATCATCTTCAATATTTTCTATTACACATAAATTACTGATACCGTCACAGCTGACAAGAATTTCATCGCCCGTCTTCATACGCAAAACGTTTTTCAGATGATTGAAATCTGAACCCGATATATAAAAGTTTCCGTTTTTAGCGGCGGATTTATCGACAAAAAAATTATACATTAAAACACCGACCTCGGTAATATTTATTCAATTACAACTTCTCCGCAAAGTCTTAAATCTCTTGACGATGCGGCGGCATAAATTTTAAAAAGTCCCGGTTCAACAACCCATTGATAATCCTGATTCATAAGCTTGAATGCATTATAATCAAGATTAAACTCAACAGTTTTCGTTTCTCCGACATCAATAGTAATTCGTCTGAAATCTTTAAGTAAAATTAAAGGCGTAACAACAGAGCTTTCACAGTCCTCAACATAAATCTGAACAACTTCATCGCCTTTAACATTACCGATATTCTTTATATTAACTTTTACATTTACATCATTTCATATCAAGTTGAGCAATTTTTTCTCTTAATGACATTCTTGAAAGCAGATCCTCGGCACGATCAGCAGGTGAAAGCTCAGGATTCTTATATCTTAAAATTTCTGACATTCCGATTCCTCCGTTTCGGTTGAAATAAGCATTTCAGCAAGTTCATCATAAAATGTTCTAAATTTATTCTTATAAGCAAAAAGACCCGCCGCCTGACCATGGTCACCGCATAAATCAGGCATAATATTCCATACACCCGATTCAATATTTCCGTCATAAGCCTTTGAAGGTTCATTGAAAGGATTTCTGCCCGACGGAGTGTTGACCAGTCCGTCATTCTGTCTCCAGGAATCGTCAAAAGTCAATCCGAACTGTTCTTCGGGTAAATCCGCATTTGCTATAAGTCTTGCCAATGGTTTAAGAAGCGGAAAACGAATATTCTTGGTTTTATATTTGTCACCTACACAGCCGTTGGAAGTATAGCAAAAATAATTGATATTCTTACTGATTCTTATTTTACTGTTCAGCTCATTGGCACCTCTGAAGGATAAGTCGGTAAGAACATTATCATCGGTATCCCTCATTCGTTTCATGGCGGTAAATACTTTATCAGCCTTTTTCTCTCCTCTTAAAGGAGTCAACCCGTATTGTTCAAGCTGATAATCAACTATTCTTTCATGAATAAAAGTTCTCCCCAACAATGCCATAACAAAGTCTGTTGAACTGCCAATGGGATGAATTATTTCAGCTTTTTCAGCCAAAGAATAAAGGGTTGTTCCGTTATTAGGCGTACAAACAGTTGTTATGCTTGAAATATAATTCTCTTTTCCGCCTGTAAACAAATCGGAGATATCATCTTTATCGGTTGCATTAATTTCATTATTGTCTCCGTTTGTAAGAAGATGAGCAAGCAAACGAATAACCTGACCGCCATGGCTATGACCAATTAGATGGATTTTCTTTTTACCGAAATCACTGATAAGCGGTTTATTATATGTTCTTCCGAAACGTTCATGAGAATGAATTTCGGCATGTGCAACGCCGTAATCAACCCTTTTACCCGCAAGCTGTGCATAAAGCTCACAAGCACAGTCCCATGCACTGGAAACAGGACCGACCGATGCTGAATAGCATTCATAACCACGCTCTGTCAAATAATTCATTAGATTACCCGTTGTTGAACCCCAATACGGAGAAACCTTATCAATTCCGACACTGCTCCCCCATCCGAACATTCCGTGGACAAATATAAATGCATAACGATTCTTTGAATTCATAACAATTACCTGAATTTACAATTTTTTATCATTTTACCATACTAAAGAATTATTGTCTATAATTAAATAATCAAATCAAGCAAAAAACTCCGTGTAAAAACAACATTAAAGCTGATAAACAAGGAGTTAATAATTGAGAATGCTCATATTTGGATGAGTAGATATGGATTGTCAACTTCTGAAGTAGATAATTATAATAGATTTATAAAAAAACAACATACGACAGTACAAACATAGTGTCAAAATATTTATTCCGTATTCTTCTTTAGTCTTTGATATCTATTCTTCAGCAACTATCTATTAGGATTTAAGAACCTGTGCAGAAGTAAAGCCATCAGATGTAAACAAAGTTGACTAATTGTTTATTTACTTTAGATTACTTTCTTAAATTAGCACGGAATTTTATAAAACTGTTTTCCGTTCTCTTTGTTTTCAATTATTATTGCCATAAAAAATCAGTCAGAGTGAAAACGCTTTCGGAAAGGTTTTAACGATTTTGTGTGCTTTTTTAATCAATCGAAACACCCAAGAAAAAGAAAAATCGCTGAAAACCCAAGATTTTCAACGATTTTAGATGGTCGGAGTAGCGGGATTTGAACCCACGGCCTCTTGGTCCCGAACCAAGCGCGCTACCATCTGCGCTATACCCCGATGCCTTGAAATTATATTACATCTTTCCATAAAAATCAAGTGTTTTTTGACAAAAGAAAAAAATTGATTATTTATTTGACCGCATGGATTTGTATGTGTTATAATTTACTGAGATTTAAACGGAGGTTATTATGAATATATTTTGTTGGGATTTTGATGGAACACTTGTTCATTCTAATTCACTTTGGAGCAGAAGTCTGTTTGCCGCTTTGAATGAAAATGTTCCAAACCATAACATTGAATTTGATGATATCAGAACTGAGTTAAAAAGCGGTTTTACATGGCACACACCGTTTGAGGACTACAGTGCATTAACCGGCGACAACTGGTGGCATTTTATGAATGAATATTTTTTAAAAGTATTCATAAAGCTCGGATTAAATGAAAACCAAGCTATTAATACAACTCAGAAAGTCAGAGAAATAATCAAAAGAATA
>JAZSCL010000002.1:0-9953 GCA_045602905.1 Acutalibacteraceae bacterium | reverse complement strand
CGAACCGACTGTCATGCCGGAAATCGTCATGGAAGTATAACAGCTTTCGGTTGAACCTGCCTCAAGAGTAAGAGGAACTTCAATATTCTGAATATAATACTGTGAAAGCGGGAAAACACCGTTTTTCATATCGGTTGTCTGTGTGCCGCCTCTGAAGTCCATTATCTGGAAATATTCGTAAACAGATGCACCGCTCTTTGCAATCACATTGCCTTCGCCGATAATAAAACCGTAGGCATAAAGCTTTGCACCGTTATTGATTGTAATATTACTTCCCGATTCCATTTTAATGAAACTGCAGGGACCGTCGGGAGAACCACCGTTTGCTCTGCTTCCCTTTGCGGGGTAATGCTTTGCTGGAAGTGCGAGTGTTCCGTTAACGGTGATGTTTGCGCCGTTGGCAAGGGTAAGTGTGCGGTATGCGGTAGGTGTAGTTCTTGTGTCACCGTCAACATATGCAGGCTCGGTTGTATAAACTGTTCCGGCACTGTCAAAAGGAACAAGCAACGTTACCCCTGAAGGAATCGTATAATTACCTGCAGCAAGAGTACCGTCATTGATAAGAGTAACTGTTTTGTTGCCCGTTGTTGCAGCGTGATTTGCAGCTTTGTTAAGGTCCGAGAAAAGATAAGATGAGTCACCTGCGGTGAAATAAGCATCTGCTGTTTTACCTGTAAACACTGCCTTTACATTTGTATCGGCAACGGGTGTTAATTTATATGTTGTTGAAGTTGAAAGAATATAGTCATTGGATGCATTTATCCAGCCGATAAAGTTTGAACCGCTTGCTGGAGTTGCAACAAGAGTTGCACCGTCAACAAGAGTTGCAACAACCTGCTCACCGGGAGCAACGGTTTTGCCGTTGACAGTTACACTTCCGAGCGATGACACGAAATCAACCGAAACATTCGACTGTGCCGCAGCCGCAACATAATTGATATCCGTCAGGGTTAAAGTTGCAGTCTGATAACCTGCCTTTGATTTTATTGAGAAAGTTACGTTTGAGTCGGGATAAAGAACTGCGGAATATGATCCGCTTGATCTTGTTTCACTGAATGAATCGTAGTTTGATGCGTTAAAATTGAAACTGATTGTTGCAATTTCATCAGTATTGTTATAAATATCGATTGTATTGGTTTTACCCGAAACAAGACCGCCCTTTACGGTTACGGTTACGGTTGTGCCGTTAACACTGCCCGTGCCCTGACTGTCGGTAATCATCACCTTGCCGTCAAGCACAGAAACGGTTTTTGACGCATTTGTTCCGAGAGATGAACCGTTTTCAATGGCAGAATTGAAGTTGCCGAAGGCTACGGCAATATCCGTTTCAAAAAGCTGGGTCTGCTCTTCTTTTGATAAGTCTTTTACCAGTTCAACAACAGAGTCGATATCTTCCGCTGCATACTGAAGAGTTTCAAAATCCATTTTGCCAACCGCTTCTGCAATCTCAACCTCTGATATATCGCTTGTTCCGAAATAACGAAGCAGAACGGAATCCATTTCAACAATTGTGTGCCAAAGAGGGTTGCTCTCATCAATTCCGAAAAATGCCTCAATTTCCTTCTTTTCTTCTTCGCTCATACCCATAACAAAAGTCTGAAGCGAAAAAGTTGAAACAATAATCATTGCCGCCAATATTAAAGACAGCAAACGCTTACCCGTTTTTCTGAGCATCGTGTTTTCCTCCCGTAAATTTGATTGTTTATCTTAATTTTAAACGTTTTTTCACCGAAGCATCGTTCTGAATTTCTATAAACGGTAATGCAAGAGCAAAAAACAGAATATAAGAAACTTCCATTCTTAAGGATGAATTATAAAAAAGAAGAATTGCACAAACCACGGCAATTATCATGCTTAATCTGCAGAATAGTTTGTTCGTGCCTTCTTTTTTACTTTGCTTTCTGCTCAAAACAAAACACATTACAAAAAATGATATATAAATCAAAAGGCCAATGAATCCGTTTTCAAGGAATAAGAACGCACTTGAAAACCATGTATAATGTAAATAATAATATGTTTTATAAAAAGGTGTATTGCAAACATCAAATGCTGAAGTATCACAATTACCAAGTCCCATTCCGAAAAGTTTTTCCGGTATTTCCGTAAGAAAGGTTTTCGAAATAACAGGAATCGCAGTAAATCTTCCGAGATCTTCCGCAGACGAATAGCTTTTGGCAGTTACAAGCTCCCATATCCTTTCAACGGACAGTGAGCTGCCTTCACCAAAAACAGAGGTCATAATCATGCTGCTTACAATAAACAAACCCGAAGATATCAAAATCAGAATCAACTTTTGAGTTGAAAACCTTGTTATGACAGCTGCAGTAAAAACGATTACCGCAAACACTATAAAATAAAACTTGATTTCTGCCATAGCCGCTATAATAAGCGATACTCCGCATTTCAAAAAGCAGAGCCATGCTTTTTCTTTTTTGTCAATGAATGACAATACTGATTTACCGATAACAATGCTGAAAAATGCCAATGTATATGCATTGCATCCGCGTTCCACGCCGAAAAGACCACCCAGATTATCCTGATTGTATCCTAATACAACAAACTGAAAAACCGTAATTACCGCATTTATCCAAAACAGAAAATCATACAGCTTAAGAAGACCTTCCGCATCATTACCGTCAAGAAAAAAGATAAAGGATAAAAACGCAAAATAAAATCTGAAATTATTTCTGAAGCCCCATAAAAAGTACGCTATGCTTTGATAATTAAACAAATAAACTATTAAAAGCAAAAGCCCAAACGAAACAGTGTATATAATAAACGGACTCACTTTTTTTTCAAAAATCATTTCTCTGCGAAGAAATAACATACAAATCAGAGCCAGAACCCAAACAACATCTGCCGAATACTTTACAACAGACGGTAAATGAAGAAAATCCACAAACACCGCCATAAACATCGGAAATACAGATAAATAGCAAGCGAACCAGCTTGGTATGGATCTCTTTTTGATATATAGTTTTCCAAAATCACTGTAGTTCACAAAAAAACCCCTAACAACTATCTGTCAGCTTTATATTTAAGCAAAATAAAGCATATATTAAATAACTTCAATTTAAACAACAACCAAAAAATTCTCGATTGCGGTATAGCAAGGCGAATTGCCTCATAACCAAGAGATTCAAGCAGAACTTTGTTTCTGAAGAACTCTTTGATAAGATTTTTCTTTTCCTCCAATTGCAATGATGATGCAACTACCTGCTTCATGGAAACAAGTGACAGGGTATGGTAGCGCGCTTTAAGATGTAACTCAACATTTTCAGATAAATCATTATCCCGAATATAGCTGAGACTCTTTAAATAAAAATCATCATTCTTTTTCTGACGGTCCGCATCGAAATTACGCGAAAGAGAATTATCTCTTTTACTGTAATAATATAAGTTTTCAGGCAAAGCAACGGCAATAAATGCTCTCGAAAAGTATTCAAGACAAAAAAAAGCATCTTCCGAAACAACTTCTCTTTCTGATTTAAAACAGATATTATTGCTTTTTATGGAATTAAGATTAAAAAATTTGCTCCAAACACTGACACCGAATCCAAGGTCATATGTAAACAACCCCGGCAAAAGATCATTCTTTATCGAGTCTGCGTAAAACACTTCTTCTTTCGGAGTGATTTTTCTGCTCTCAATAACCCCGTTGTCATATACATCATTTCTGCCGAACAAAACAACATCTGCTTTGTTTGATTCAGCGGCATCAAGGCATTTTTTAACGAGGGATTCATCAACATAATCATCGCTGTCAAAAAAACATATATAATCTCCGCTTGCTGTATTCAAACCGCTGTTCCTTGCCATTCCCAGACCGGCATTTTTTTTATGAATAACTTTAATTCTTTCGTCTTTATCAGCCCACTGATCGCATATTTTTGAACAGCCGTCTGTTGAACCGTCATCAACAAGAATAATTTCAAGATCGGAATATGTCTGATTAACAACACTCTCAACGCATCTGTCAATATAGTTCTTTACATTATAAACCGGAATAACAACGGACACTGTTTTTTTCATTGTATCTCCTTATCCTGCTCGATCCGATAAAATTGATTTGTAAACCGAATCATAGTAATCTGATTTTATTTCCCATGTATTCTGTCGTGCATAATAAATTGCATTTCTGGATTTCATCTTAAGAATATCAACATCAACTATACTTTCAGTAATTGTTTTCCTCAGGTTATCAACAAGCTCTTTATGATTTTTTCCGTCATATAGCCAGGAGTTATCATTTTTCAAAATAACTGCGCCGCCGAATTTGTTGATTGTTATCACAGGAACACCTTTTGACATCGCCTCTAAAATTACCGAACCTGTTGTTTCTCTGATTGACGGCATAATCAGAACGTGAACATTACGGTAAATCTCCTCCATCTTTTCAAATGGAATTCTGCCGGTAAAAACAACCTTTTCCGATAATTTGTTTTCCTGCACCGCTTTTTTTAATCTGCGCGATTCTTTTCCCTCTCCTACAATGTAAAGCTCATAATCAAGGTTATCGGGTAAGCCTTTAAGTGCTTCCAAAAGAAAGGCGTGACCTTTTCTGTAGTTTAATCTTCCGGAAACCAGAAAGATTCTTTTGCCTTCGAATTTCTTGGAGACTTCATCGTCATCTGCTATTTCATCATTATCAATCCCTGTTTCCGTTACACATTGCATCATTGAACGAGAATCTTTTAATGCCGGTTTCATGTATATCTCTGTTTCTTTATTGGCAAACAGAATTGCGTCGCAACGCTTGAGCGTGCCTCTGAATTTAAGCTTATATAAATTAACCCTGTTTGAAATGCTACGCAATATCTCTACATAACTTTGTTTTTTTATATACCTGAGCAAACCTCCGGGAACTCTTTCTCCGCCTCCGACAGGACCGCAAACATATTTTACTCCTGTCATTTTTCCGTAATCACCTATACTGCGGAATTCTACAGGCGTAATCTGATGAATTATATCTATATGCGATTTACGGCATATACTGTCTGCCTTTTTTTGCGCATATTTCTGCCATATATTTAACCTGACAGAATAAGAAAACCCTTTGAATATTTTCTTATAAATCTCCGGTATATCAATAAAATAAAATTCTATGTTGCAACTGTTTGTTTCCTTGTATTTGTTAATTACTTTCTCATGTTCTTTTTTTGTTATTACAATAACATTGTTTTTCTTTGAACTCTCCAAAGGAATTTTCCAGCCGATTCTGTCTTCGCTTCCGTGAAAAGGAGAGCATGAGTATGCTATATAAATAATATTCATAACATATCTCTCCTTTCAAAAATCAGCTCTTACATTTTTCAATTAAAGTATTGCATGCATTGTCCCAATCATAATCCAAAACCGCATTACGCACATTGTTTTTTTCGGACAAAGCAAGTTCAATATAATCATTGATTTCTTCTTCTGATGCTGTTTTCAAATGGTAAAACCCTTCGCAAGAAACAAACCTGCTCATTTCACCATATGATGTTGTTATAACAGGTTTGTTACATGATGCCGCTTCAAGACACGACAACGGAACATCGATGCAATTTCCTTTTTCCGCGGTAGGGAAAAAATATACATCTGACATCTGATATATCTCTTCAATGTTGCGGATATAATCATCAATAATTTTTATGTTTTCATATGTCTGCAGTTTTAGCCTTATTTCCGGATCCTGTTCATCTTTAGTAAGTGTACTTGTAACTAACAAAACCTGATATTTTTTTGCAATTCCGGTAAGCTTCAAAACATTTCTTCCCTGCTTAAGATGACCTACATGCAAAACAACCGGAATATCCGGATTAAACCCATATTTTTCTTTTAATTCACGGGTTATCTCATCCGATACCGGCATAAATTTTGCGGTATCAACACCCGTTTTCAGGTAAACGACTTTTTCGGGCGGCAAGAATGTTTTATAAAAATTTTCTGCAAGCTCCGAAAGAACAAAAACTCTGACTTTACTCATTCTGAAAAGCAGTTTGCCGATATTCCCTATTTCACCCGTCATAACAAGCAGAGCGTTTATTTCTCTTTTTGAATAAAGAGAAAGTATAAAAATTCTGATAGCTGTTGCAATTGTTTTTGCAGGAAAAGGAATATATAAAAGCTTATCTCCGCTTCTTCTGATAGCAGAAAACAGCTTTCTGTTCAAAAAAAGCTTGTTGAGATTCATAACACAATCTGATATTTCAGAACTGCGTTCGTAAGAAATCACTTGAACATCCGTTTTGCTTTTTATTCTCTTTATCAGACTGTTAGCTACTTTAAGATAGCCTTCATCAACGGTTTCCGTTAATCCGTTTGTCAATATAAGCATAAAACAAACTTTACCTTTCCGCAAAGAATTCGCAGGTCGAACATGCATCAAGCTTCTCTTTGGTTACTTTTCCGTCTCGGTAATCACGGACAATTCTGTTTTCGTACATTGAGTACTTCTTCTTTTTAAAAAAGCGTAAAAATTTATGTTTCAAAACCCAGAATGCAGGCTTCCATATGTATTTGTGCATTGCGGGAGAAACAGAACCTATCATCCAACAGTTTCTGTTACATAAACGAACTTTTTTTCGGACAGATTCAGCTTTTTCTCCGTTCCAAAGCTCATCCCATTCCAACTCATTGAGATTTCCCATAACTTCTTTTTCTTTTGTTCCGTTACACGGCATAACATCACCGTATGGATCAATAAAGAAAGTATCAAAGCTCATATCGCAGGGAAGCAGGCGTTGCTGACTGAAGATATAGTTTATCAGACCATGATTGAAATATGCTCTGAACCATTTTTTTGGACTGTTTGATTCAAGAAGTCTGTTTATCAGCTTTTCAAAATTTTCAGCAACCATAAGCCTGTCGTGAATAATGTTGCTTGTTTCAACAAAATAAAAACTGTTATGAAGAGACGCCGTAGCAAATTCCATGTTAAGCTTGTCTGAAATCTCATAAAGAGGAACCAGATCATCTGCATTCTTATCCTGAACCGTCATGCCGAAGCCAACATCCTTCATGCCCATTTCAACAAGGGTTTTAAGTGTTGTATAACCCTTATTGAAACCATCTTCAAGTCCCCTTATTTCATTGTTGGTTTGTTCAAGTCCTTCAATTGAAATTCTGATTCCTACCTGCGGGAACTCTTTGCAAAGTTCAACTATTCTGTCAGTAAAAAATCCGTTTGTGGAAATAACAATTCTGTCACTTTTTTTATAAAGCTCACGAACAATATCTTTTAAATCATCTCTGATAAAAGGTTCTCCGCCCGTGATGTTTGTAAAATACATCTCAGGCAGTTTGCGTATTGTTTCTATTGATATCTCTTCTTCAGGCTTTGAGGGTGCTTTATATCTGTTGCACATATTGCATTTCGCATTACAGCGATAAGTTACAATAACCGTGCCGTTAAGTTTTTTTGACATCAAAAAGAGACCTTTCCTGATTTTTTTTGAAAATATCCAGATGAAGCCGTGCAACCGCATTCCAGTTGTATTTATCAGTCACTTCCGAACTGTCGCACTTTGATAGTTTATTGAGACAACTGTCAACCAAAGAAACAAACTCCGCTTTATCTTTATAATTAAAGTATCCTTTATTTAAATCAAACATAGGTTTGCTTCCCAGGATAACAGGTGTTCCTGATGCGATTGCCTCTATTATTACCAAACCGAACGATTCGCGGGTTGAAGTAAAAACACAGCAATCAGACATATTATAGTATTGATTAAGAATATCTCCCGGCGAAAGTTCACCGGCATATATAACCTGTTCCGAAATTCCTCGGTCAAATGCAAAATCTTTTATTTTTTGTTGATATTCCGAATCGATTACTCCTCCGGCATACAGATAAACAACATCTTTATTGTCTTTCAGATATTCCGAAAGCATATCAACAGATCCGAACTGATTCTTTCTTTCGCAGACCGAACCAACCTGCAGAATAATCTTTTTATGTTCTAATCCGTGTTCGGATTTAAGGTTTTCAATCGTATCAGAAGAAAGCGGGAAATATTTTTGCGTGCTTACTCCATTAATAATCCTGTGTATGTTATCCGGATTGACTCCTAACCTGTTTTCGAAATGGTCCCGTGTAATATCATTCAGAACAAAAACATAATCTGCATTCCTGACGCAGTAAACTTCCTGAAAATATTTTTTCTTGATTTCTTCTTCTATTCTGCCCCACTCATCCCCCCATACATGTGAGTGAACAGTATAGGCAACGGTTGCCTTTTTTCTGATGGATTCCGGCATCAGTTTCAGATAAAAGAACAGATTATATTGATTATGAAAATGAAGAAATACTTCTTCATCGGATTTTTTGAGAAGCTTCTTCAGCTTTGAAACAAGCGAAACGGAATACACAACTCTCTTTACCTTATGTATAATCCCTAAACTTACATCGTCTTTTAAAAAACAGGCGGGAACCGGCACTTCGATAATAGGAAGATTAATTTCGGCTCTGTCCCTGGAAGAAATATCAATTATTTCAACATTCTCACCCAATGACATAAACGAGCGTGTTAATTCCTCCACTACGATTTCGGTTGCAGCCCCCATTTGCGCCGGAATCGGAGTGTATCCGGTTCCGATTTCATATATTTTCATAAACTATTCTCCGTATATCTGCATAAGCTTTTCATAATATGTTTCATTTGATTCAAATTTAACCGATTTGCAATTTTCAGTAAACTCAATCAACTTTTCGGGATTCTCCAGAAGACTTCGCAGTTTATCTTCGAGGTCTTTTACATTTCCTGCTTCAAATAACAAACCCGTTTTCCCTTCTTGTATAAGTTCGGGTATTCCTCCAAGCCTTGAGCCGATAACAGGAGTACAGTACATCTGAGATTCTATAACAGAAAACGGACAATTTTCATACCATTCGGACGGATAAACGCTTACTGCGGCTTTACGTATAAGATTCAAAAGCTCTTCTCCCGTTTTGAAACCAACATACTCTGCGTTTTTTACTTTGATTATATCCTTTTCCGACTCTCCGTATCCCGCAAAAACGAACCGTACTTCAGGCATTTTTTTTGCCGCTTCAAGAAGAGTGTTTGTTCCCTTATCCTTCGACAGATGTCCGAATTCGAGAACATAATTTTCTTTCTTGATTTCATCCGTTGATACCGGCTCAATAAAGTTATGAATCGTAACGGTTTTGTTCGCAAATCTTTTCTGAGTGTCAAGTTTTTGCTTCAAAAAATGCGACGGACAGATTATCTTATCAATCAAGGAATACGCACTGCTGAATTTCCAGAAATACGCATCAGCTGTTGCCAGCAAGCTCTTCATCCTTGAGTTTTTCATGCATTTGGTTTTTAAGCAATTAAGATAATTACCGTCAAGGCATTTTTCGCAAATATTTATATCAGAATCAAAAAGCCCGTGACTCGGACAAATAAGCTGATAATCATGGGCAGTGTAAATTATTTTAACCTTTTTCTTATTTTCTCTTCTGAATCTGTCTGTTTCAAGAATAATACTTGGTGTAAGATGAAACTGTATATTATTAAGATGAACCACATCGGGCTGAAACAAGTCAAGAGCCTTACGGATTTTTTTTCTGGCTTCGGAAGAATAAACAATCCTTAAAGGAGCATTCAGATTTTTTTTGATTCCTTCACCGAAATCCATATATGTCACATATGATTCAGCTTTATTGCCAACAATATTTTTTTTATTCTCAAGTCCGAAATATTCAACTTCGTGACCCATTTTCTGCAAAGTTTCACCAAGTTTGAAAACATACGTTTCTGCTCCGCCTTTAGGATACAGAAACTTATTTATCAAAAGGATTTTCATGGTTCACTTCCTTTGCGTTATCTGTATATATCCAACGTTTTGTTAACGATATCGTTCCAATTAAATTTGTTGCAGACATAATCTGCACTTTTTGATTTGAATTCTGCGATAATCCCGGGATTATCACACAGATACTGAAGCTTTTCGGTTAAATCCGA
>JAZSCL010000001.1:0-35199 GCA_045602905.1 Acutalibacteraceae bacterium | reverse complement strand
TTAAGCTGAGCGCTGTTTCAACCTTTTTAAACATTGCACTGACCGCATTTGAACCGTTTTTGAATGACTATGCCGTTGCAAGCAGTATTGTTTCGGCAGTGACAGCCGTTTTTATGATTTCAAAAACAATCCTTATGTTCTTGGCATTGAATGAACTGTTAAAACAGAACGGAAATACCAAAATAATCAAAGAAGCCGTAATTTACTACTGTTTATGTTATATTTATTCCTTCGTAATGTTTTTCAGATTAACTTACCGTTCATCAAGCAGTTCGGGATTTTTCGGATTACTTTATGCTTTTCTGCTTGTTCAGTTTTATGTTTTATTCGTTGTGAAACTGCTGAAAATTTCAGATATTCTGTATAAGAGCGATAATGAATACAAGGTCGATATTTCGGTAAGGAATGTTTTATCTGCAGTTTCGGTTGTGTGCGTTTTATCGTTTTCTTTAATTTTTGCAGGCGACTATGCTTATTCCGTAACGGATATAAACAAATCGCATGATGTTCCGTATACTGTTAATGATATCGGAATGCCCGATGCGGAATACGAGCGAATCTGCAATAATATTTCTTCTTACGGTATCAACGAAAATCATGTTTCCGTTATGCCGAAAAGTGAAATCATAAAGTATCGGAATCTTGTCAACAAATCCGAACTTACCGAAAGTGCGCAAGGTCTGCTTGATTTCTATGATAATCAGTTCAGCGCCCACGTTGACAGTTTTGATTATTACTTTGGAGATGATATGGAAAAGCAAATTACGGATAATGTAATAGTCAGTAATTATGCATTGGGTCTCGGACGTTCCGAAACCGGCAGACAGCTTGTTCGATTCATAAAAATATTTCAAATTCTTCCGGGCGCAACTTCAAAATACAAAGACACCGTTGTGTTTGAGGATTATTCGGGACACATTTATGATATGTTTCCTTTGCTTGATGATATACCGAGATGCGGAGATACTCTTGTTGCAATGAAAATTGACGGAAATAAGCTGTATAAAAGAGATGTAAAAATACTCAATGAAGATGAAACGGATAAACCCATTGAAGGCTTTAGGTTTGATGTTGAACCCGGAATAATTATTATTTATGCAACAACCAGAGAAATACGGGATTTTTCGTCAACACTTTGTAATGTCAATTACACTTTTTATCATCAGAAATATCCGATTACATTCCCGATAAGGGATGTTGAAAAAATATTATTATTCGACTATTTTGCGGAGTTTTCGACATACACGGTCTACAGATATAATAAATCTTATCACTACTATGTGATGCCGGATACAGAATATTACGTACCCGAAAATAAGCAGGAGGGTTATGTTGAGGTTGATTAAGATTTAAGGAGTGAAAAGAATGAACGAAAATAATTTTGATAAAATACTTGATTTTCTTTGTTCTGGTATTCCGATGAAGTCTGTAAGAGAGAATGTTCGTGATGAGCTTTTTGACCACCTTATGTGCAAATATGAAACAAATATCGCCTGCGGTCTTGATGAGGAAAAGGCATCTGAATCTGCAATAAAAGATTTGGGCAACGTTTCTGCTTTGAAGTTTAAACTGAGTACCGTTCACGGCTATGCACCGAAACCCACAATGAAAAAAGCAATGAATCTGCTGATTGCGGGCTTTGTTTTGATATCCTTCCACGTTTCATTATTTGAAGGCATGGCAGACATAACGAAGTTTATCGGCAGCATTGTGTTTTTGGTTGCGGTTTTCTGTCTTGCAAAAGCAAATGACAAACTGAAAAAAGCGTTTATAATGCGTTCTGTTTCGTTTGTTTTGGATGCAGCGGCAGGGGCACTGATGCCTGATTGGTTTGACGGATTCAATATCAATGCACCGTTCGGAATTGCTACGGGAATTCTGAATATTTCATTCTGGGTATTTTTTCTCGGCGGTTTGTATGAACTTGTCAAACCTTATGAGAGCATTAAACCTTTGAAAAGAAGAATTAATTTTTCTTTGTTTGTAAATGCAATTATTTCTGTTGTTCAGATTATTCTGTTCTGTGCATACTTTGTTGACAACGATTATTGGGTTGATGATCCTGAGGTTGCGTGGGTGCTTATCCCGTTTGCCGTTGCTTCGATTTTTGCAAACTTATTTGTGTTTGTCGGAGTATCTAAGCTTTTGTGGAACAGCGACCATGAATATAAAATTGAAACATCGTCATCCAAGAAAATGTTAATTGCGGTTGTTGCGGTTTTGCTTGCGGTTGTGCCGAGATTTGCGGTTGATATTTACTGTTCAACACAAAAAGCGGATGTTTCCGTTTACACCATTGATGATTCTGATATTTCTGAAGAGGAATACAACAGAATCTGTAACAATCTTCTTTCTTACGGTATTCCCGAAGAAATTGTGTATATGATGCCCGAAAGCGAAATTGAGAACTATTCGGAGTGCATTCATAAATCGGAATTCAGCGAATCTGCACAGCTATATATTGATGATTACGATAATCTTTACGGGCAGAAAATTCATGATACATCAATCGAAAGCGGCGCCTGTGCAATAGGATTCGAGGACTATCATATAAGAGTTTTATCTTGGGTCAAATATACAGAATGTGTCGGAGAATACTCAAACGGAATATTCTGGGAGGAAGAATGGGTTAAAATGTATCCCGTAAATCTTGATGATAAGTATAACGGCGATTTTCTTTTGATTCTGTCCGAGGAGAACGGTGAAATATTGAAGAATGAACCGCTTGATATTTATGTTAATGAAAAAGGTTTAACAGACAGAATGGTGGGTGTAAGATTTCAGGCGAAAGACGGATTAACCGTTATTCATGCTGAAAACTTTTGTATTGAAGATATATATCAACAGTGGGCAAATTATGGATTAACTACGGTTAACAGAAGAATTCCGTTTTCGTTTTTGAATCGTTCACCGCTTAGATTCTATGAATCATCACAGCATAATTCTCTTGAATATAACAATATTTTTAGCTTGTTTGAAGTGTCATGGGCAATTCCAGGCGTGAATTATGACGAAAAAGAGGTGATCGGTAATGCGGAATGATGATGTTTTTTTACAGCTTTATATAATCCGTCATGCAGAAAGTATGGGAAACATTGAAACGGAAACAGAGTTTGACAGAAATAATCCGCCCTTGACTTTACTCGGTAAAGAGCAGGCAAAGGCGGTAGGGGAGCGCTTTGCGGGATTTAAACCCGACGCTCTGATATCAAGCCCTCTTGAAAGAGCTGTTGAAACTGCAAAGCAAATATCGATTAATTGCAAAACTGAAATTCAAATTGATGATTCTATCGTTGAGTGCGGTACATACGGCGAAGAGTCCGAGGATAATTGCGTTGAAAGAGCGAGGAGTTTTATTGAGAAAATCAAAGAAAAATATTCCGATAATAAGAGCGTTGTCATTGTTTCTCACGGCGGATTTATCGAAAAGCTTTTATATGCGGTGCTTGACTGTAAAACATTGAATTTCTGTGTTTATAATACTTCCGTAACGAAAATCAATTTCAGAAAAGATAAGAAAAATAAGCTTGCATTCCATAATGATATGTCTCACCTCATCAGAATCGACGGAGACAAAACGTTCTGGATGTAACAATTAAGGGTCGGTGCACAAAACACCGACCCTGTTTTTTATATCATTTCAACCATCTTTTTGAGATTTGCGAAGCCTATTTCAATGCCGTCAAGGCAGTTTTCAAGACCTTCGAATTCAACGCTTACATATCCGTCATATCCTGCGTTTTTTGCGATTGAAAGGCATTGATAAACGGGAATATCACCGTGTCCTATGATTGAACCTCTGAGATAATTTCCGCCTCTTGACTTGAAGAAACCTTTTCCCGGATTAAGTCCGTTGCCATTTTTGATATGGAAATCCTTTGCATGAATGTGTTTTATGTATCTTGAAAGATTTCCTGTTGCAACGGCACTGTTTTCATCGGCACAGCAGAAATTGCCGATGTCAAGAAGTACACCGAAATTGGGGTTTGCAACTCCGTTGATTATTTTTTCAACTTTGGCACTGTCCTGGCAGAACAAACCGTGATTTTCAATCATGGTTGTTATCTCTTTTTCTGCGGCATATTCCGTAACAGCCCTGCATCCGTCAATAAGTATGGGAAGAACCTGCTCAAATCCTGCAAATGATTTTATGTTGTCGGGTACATTCCACGCTGCATCGTGTCGAAGACATTTTGCACCAAGAATTTCTGCAACATCAACCTTGCTTCTGATTCTGTTAACCTCAGCCTCAAGTCCTGTGTCCCTAAGCAGATTTGCAGAAACAGTATATGCAATTATCGGGAGTGAAAGACGGTCACTCTCTGCTTTGAGCTGCTTTGCGTATTCTTCTTCCGAAACACCCTCGGGAGGGTCGAGATCTATGAATTCTATTCCGTCAAAACCCATATCCTTTGCAATATTCATAATCGAAAGCTGAGTTTCTTTTCCTGAGGATATTAATTGCTGAAAACTGTAGCTGCTTACTCCGATTTTCATATTATATCACCATTAACCAAGATTTTTAAGGAATTCAACAGCACTTCTGATGTCCTTTTCAGGGTCGTCACCGACTTCTCTTTCAATTGTGAGGAAGCCTTTGAATCCGATGTCTTCAAGTGCGTTGAGATATTCGGTCCAGGGAACCTGACCCTCGCCGAGAGGAACTTCAAGGAATGAGTCGCCTGTAACGATTACATCCTGCTTGAGACCGTAAATGATTTCAGGGTCTTTGAAGAAAATCTGCTTGCCGTCTTTTGCGTGGGTATGAACAATGTATTTCTGAAGATTATAAACAGCATCAACGGGGTTGTCGCCCGTTACCATAACAAGGTTTGCGGGGTCAAGATTAACGCCTACGCCTGTTGAACCGAGTGAATCAAGGAACTCTTTAAGAACTGCCGATGTTTCAGGACCTGTTTCAATGGCGAAATGAGCACCGATGCTGTCAGCATATCTTGAAAGCTCAAAGCAGGCTTCCTGCATAACCTTATATCTGTCGATTGATTTATCTTCGGGAACAACGCCGATGTGGGTTGTTACAACATCTGTACCGAGTTCTTTTGCAAGGTCGATAATTCTCTTGGATTTTTCGATTTTAGCGGGATTTCTGTCTGCAAAACAGAATCCGCCCCCGCCAAGGTCACCGCAAAGTGCGGAAATAACAAGACCGTTATCGGCAACAAGCTTTCTGAACTCGCTTCTTTTTTCGGCATTCATGTTCTCGGGAGCCATTTCACCGCTTGTTGCATAAACCTGAATACCCTGACCGCCGACAAGAGCAGCTTTTTTTACTGCTGTGGGGATGTCAGTTCTGAAACTGTTAACAATAACGCCTATTGGAAATCTGCCCATAATAATTTCTCCTTTATCATCTGTCGGATTAACCGATTGATTTCATTAGTCTAATGATAACAAACATTGCTTTATTTGGCAAGTTTTTTTTACAATTAACTTTACATTTTCTTTTTTTGTGGTATATTATAAAATATATATGAATAATAAATACAGCGGAGGTTGTGTTATGTCAAAAATTAAAGTTGCAATTATCGGCTGCGGAACAATTGCCAACTCGGCTCATATTCCCGCATATATGAAAAACGATGAGGTTGAAATCAAATATTTTTGTGATTTGATTCCTGAAAGAGCCGAAAAATGCGTAAATAAATACGGCTGCGGAACGGCTGTTGTTGATTATCACGATTTCCTTAACGATCCCGAGCTTGACGCTGTTTCCGTTTGTACACATAATGATTTCCATTCAATTATTTCAATTGATTTTCTTAAAGCAGGAAAAAATGTTCTTTGCGAAAAACCTGCAGCAAGAATTCTTTCGGAAGCTCTTGAAATGCAGAAAGCAGCTCATGAAACAGGCAAGGTTCTCAACATCGGTGTATGCAACCGATTCAACACCTATGTTATGAAAATCAGAGAGCTTATTGACAGCGGTGAGCTCGGTGAAGTTTATCACGCATATGCTTCGTTCAGAAAACACCGTTCAATCCCCGGTATCGGCGGTGATTTCACAACAAAATCAAAGTCGGGCGGCGGCGCACTTATTGACTGGGGCGTTCATTTTATTGACCTTATTATGTATTGCTGCGGAGACCCCAAGCCTTTAACTGCAACGGGCGAGGCATTCTGTAAACTCGGTAAGGATATTCCCAACTATACGTATACCGGTATGTGGGCTGAAGATACTGCCGATATGAACGGTACATACGATGTTGATGATTCCGTTGTTGGCGTTGTTCGTACAACAGGACCTGTTATCAGCTTCAACGGTGCGTGGGCACAGAATGTCGGCGTTGATGAAATGTATATCGATTTCATGGGTGACAAGGCAGGTATCAGACTTTCTTATTGCTCAGATTTCAGACTCTGGTCAGTTAAAAACGGTATGCTTACGGAAACAAAGGTTTCTGCAAGAGAAACAAATATGTATGAAAATGAAATCAATGATTTTATCCGCTGCATAAAGTCAGGTGATAAAAATCAGCAGTACATAGACTATACTGTTGAAACATCAAAAATTCTTCAGGCAATCTATGATTCATCCGAAAATCACAGCGAAATAAAAGTTTCTTAAGAGAGGGAGAATTAACTATGGATATCAGAATATTTAAAAACGATAAAGAAATCGGTGCAGCTGTAGGTCAGCTTTTCTGCGATTATGTTAACGATAAACCCGGTTGTGTACTTGGCTTTGCAACAGGCGCAACTCCGGTTCCGACCTATAACTATATTGTAGAGCAGTATAATGAAGGCAAGGTTTCATTCAAGGATGTTAAAACATTCAATCTTGATGAATACTGCGATCTTCCCAAAACTCATAAAAACAGCTATTATACATTTATGCTTGAAAATCTTTTCTCAAAGATTGACCTTAATCTTGACAATGTAGGTTTCCTTGACGGCAATGCTTCCGACCCCGAGGCTGAAAGTGCACGCTATGCCGCAGATATCGCATCGAAGGGCGGTCTTGATATTCAGCTTCTCGGTATTGGCAGAAACGGTCACATTGCATTTAATGAGCCTTCCGATGAGTTTACAGGCGAAAGCCATAAAATCAAGCTTACAGACAGCACAATCGAGGCTAATTCAATTTATTTTGATGATATTCCCATGCCCCGTTATGCAATGACAATGGGCATCGGTTCAATTATGAAAGCAAAGAAAATCATTCTTATCGCAACAGGTGCATCCAAGGCTGATGCTGTTAAGGCAATGGTAAACGGCCCCGTTACTCCTCAGTGCCCCGCATCAATCCTTCAGGAACATGAGGATGCAATAATCTTCCTTGATGAGGCAGCAGCAAGCCTGCTTTAATCCCCAAACCTACGGAGGTACAAAACAATGGACAAGAAAACTTTTTATATTTCAACGCCGATATATTATCCCTCGGATAAACTTCATATCGGCCATACTTATTCAACAGTTGCCGCCGATACAATGGCAAGATATAAGCGTTTTCAGGGATTTGATACATTCTTCCTGACTGGTACAGATGAACACGGTCAGAAGATTGAAGATAAGGCAAAGAATGCAGGTGTAACACCCAAAGAATATGTTGACAACATTGTTCTCGGCATCAAGGATCTTTGGAAACTCATGAACATTTCTTATGATAAATTTATCAGAACAACTGATGATTATCATGAGAAAGCGGTTCAGAAGATATTCAAGAAGATGTATGACAAGGGTGACATCTACAAAGGTCACTATGAAGGTCTTTACTGTAAGCCCTGTGAATCATTCTGGACAGAAACTCAGGCAGTTGACGGTAAATGTCCCGATTGCGGCAGACCTGTAACCAAAGAAAGAGAAGAAGCATATTTCTTCAAACTTTCCGCTTATGCAGATAAGCTTGCAAAATATTATGATGAGCATCCCGGATTTATTGAACCCATCAGCAGACAGAATGAAATGGTAAACAATTTCATCAAGCCCGGTCTTCAGGACCTCTGCGTTTCCCGTTCATCGTTCAAATGGGGTATTCCTGTGCCCGTTAATGAAGATCACGTTATTTACGTCTGGCTTGACGCACTCACAAACTATATAACGGCTCTCGGCTACGGTTCGGATGATGATTCACTTTATAAGAAATTCTGGCCCGTTGACGTTCATCTTATCGGTAAGGATATCATCCGTTTCCATATGATTTACTGGCCTGCATTCCTTATGTCGATCGATGAACCTCTCCCCGAAAAGGTTTTTGCACACGGCTGGGTTCTTATCGACGGCGGAAAGATGAGCAAATCCGTCGGTAATGTTGTTGACCCTGTTATTCTTGCTGAAAGATACGGCGTTGACGCACTCCGTTATTATCTTCTCCGTGAATTTACATTCGGTTCAGACGGCTCATTCTCAAATGAAAACCTCATCAACAGAATCAATTCTGACCTTGCAAACGACCTTGGTAACCTTGTTTCAAGAACTGTTTCCATGGTTGAAAAGTATTTCGGCGGAACAATTCCCGCAGAGAGAGCGGCGGGTGAGTTTGATGATGATTTAAAAGCTCTTGCGCTTCAGACAAAGGGGGATGCCGAAAAAGAGCTTGATAAATTTAATTATTCAATTGCACTGACCAATATCTGGAAGCTTGTTTCCAGAACAAACAAATATATTGATGAAACTGCTCCCTGGGCACTCGCTAAGGATGAAGGCAACAGAGCAAGACTTGCAGAGGTTATGTATAATCTTTGCGAATGTATAAGAATGATTTCTGTTCTTATCGCTCCGTTTATGCCTTATACAGCAGATGAAATCAGAAAGCAGATTGGTGTTTCCGCAGAGTTTTCATGGGATGAAAGCGGCGTTTTCGGCAAGGAAGCAACATATACTGTTTCAAAAGGCGGTATTATCTTCCCCAGAATCGACCTTGAAAAGGAACTTGCAGAGCTTGAAGCGGCAAAGGCTGCGGCAAATCCCGTTAATCCTCTCAAAGAAGAAATTCAGGGTGTTGCAAAAATCGGAATCGAGCAGTTCGCTGATGTTGATTTAAGAGTTGCGAAGATTACCGAATGTGAACCTGTAAAGAAAGCTAAGAAGCTTCTTAAGCTTACTCTTGATGACGGTACGGGCGATCCCAGAACAGTTGCGTCGGGTATTGCAAAATGGTATAAGCCTGAAGATCTGATCGGCAAGAGTGTAATTCTTGTTTCGAATCTTAAACCTGCCGTTCTTTGCGGCGTTGAAAGCTGCGGTATGATTCTTGCTGCAGATGTCGGAGAAGATGATGTAAAGGTTATCTTTGTTGACGGTGTTCCCGCAGGAAGCAAGGTAAGATAAATTATGGTTAATATCTTTGACAGTCATGCTCACTATGACAGTGAAGCGTTTAATGATGACCGAAAAGAGCTGATAAGCGCCCTGCCTGAGCAGGGCGTTTGCGGCATTATCAATTGCGGCAGTGATATGTCATCATCCCTCTCAAGTCTTGAACTTGCAGATGAGTTTTCTTTTATATATGCTGCCTGCGGTATTCATCCCCATGAGGCGGAAGGCTGTAAACAAGGTTATCTTCCCGTCTTGAAAAAGCTTTGCATGGAAGAAAAGTGCGTTGCGGTTGGTGAAATCGGTCTTGATTATCATTATGATTTTTCGCTGAGAGATATTCAGAAAACGGTTTTTGAACAGCAGCTTGTTCTTGCAAAAGAACTTGATTTGCCGGTTATAATTCATGACCGCGAAGCGCATGAAGATACAATGACACTTCTTAAAAGATATAAACCAAAGGGTGTTGTGCATTGTTTTTCCGGTTCTGCAGAGATGGCTAAAGAGGTTGTCAGGCTCGGAATGTATATCGGTCTCGGCGGTGCGGTAACATTCAAAAATGCCCGTAAACCCCGTGAAGTGGCGTATGTTGTGCCAGAGGACAAGCTTCTTATTGAAACCGATTGTCCATATATGACGCCTGTTCCCCACAGAGGAAAGCGCTGTGATTCGTCTTATATTCCGTTTACCGCAGAAGTTCTTGCGGAGGTCAGGGGAGTTTCTGCGCAGGAAATTCTTGATATGACAAGAAAAAATGCAAACATATTGTTTGGATTGGAGCTTTAAAATGTTTTTTCATGAAAAGACTTATGATATCGATGAACTTGTGAGATGGAATATGCATCTGCATACCGTTTTTTCAGGTTGCGCAAAAAGAGAGATGGTTGTAACCGATATAGTCAAGGCTGCCGATGAGGCAGGTCTTGAAATGATAGCACTGACAGACCATAACTATATCGATAAACCCAATGCGGTTGCACAGCAGAGATATGATATTCTGCGTGAGCTTGAAGGTCTTGAACATAATGTTAAGGTGCTTGTAGGTGCTGAGCTATCATCTTACGGAATAGGCAAATTTGCGGATGATATTGCCTGCGATAATTCGCTCGATTTCCGCCTTTACACAACAAACCATTATCATCAGCGTTATTGGGAACATCCCGATAATAAAACGCCCAGAGGGTATGCCGAGCATATGCTTGCCATTATGGATAAAGTTATTGACAGCGGCAGAGCAGACTGCTTTGCTCATCCTTTTATGGCGGGCTATATACACTGTTTTGATGATTCTCATGATGTAACAAGAGCTTTTACCGATAATGAAATCGGAGATATTATGGAAAAAGCACATAAAAAGGAAATAGCATGGGAATTGAATGTTCCGGCCGTTTTCGGTGATCCCGAGTTTTTTCACAGATATTTTCAAATCGGAAAAGAAGTCGGAGTTGTGTTCAATATAGGCTCTGACGGCCATTCTCTGGACAGAGTTGACACCAAGCAGTTTGCTGAAAAGTTCAAAGAAATACTATATTAAAAAATAACCGCTGAGTCTGAATCTCAGCGGTTTTGTTATTATAATATGAATCCTGCAATCAGTGATGCTCCGCAGGCAGACAGTGCAACAATCGTCAGCGGAAGCTTGAAATAAGCGAGAATTATTGCAACAACCGTTCCGATGGCGGCAGTGATAGTGCTGTCAGTAGAATGGAATATTGCGGGAAATGTCATAGCACATAAAACTGCATATGGGATATAATAAAGAACACTCTGAAAGAATCTTGATTTTATTTTCTTTCTGAACAGTGTGAAAGGAATCATTCTAATCAGATATGTAACGCATGCCATGATTGCAATATAAATAACCATACTCATGTGTTTTCCGCCTCCGTTTCCTCTGCGAGTTCAATAGGGAAAAGGACAGCACCGATAACTGATGCTGCAACGGCACTTATGATTATAGCAAAACCGAATGACACCTGAGGAAGAAAATATTTAAATATAATGCTGAAAAAGGCTGCGAAACAAATCACAATAAAATCTTTTCTTGATTTTCTTGCGGCAGGTATGATTATAGCAATGAACATTCCGTAAAGAAGAATTCCCATTGCGGCAGTTATTTGTGTGGGTAATGCGGTGCCTGCAATTGCACCTAAGGCTGTTCCGCCGACCCAGCCCGAAGCTGCAATTAAAATCATTCCGTACATATATGAAGGAACCAGCTTTTCTTTCTGTGAAGCGGCAACGGCAAAAATTTCATCGGTTATACCGTAAGAAACAAACAATCTGTGGGGCGTTGTGAATTTTTTTGAAAGCTTTTGAGAAAGAGACAATCCCATAAGCGAATAACGGAGATTGATTACAATTTGTGTTAAAGCCATTTCGATGAATGTTCCGCCCGAAGCAATTATACCGACACCTGCAGCCTGACCTGCAGAGGTCAGATTGGTTAACGAAATTATTATCGCTTCAATTGATTTCAAACCGGAATTAACGGCAAGAATACCGAATCCGAAAGATACGGAAAAATATCCGAGGCAAATCGGAAGACCGTGTGAAATTCCCTTTATAAAAGACTTTTGCAACTTATACATTCCTTTACTGTTATGTTACGGTTGCATATTTTATCACTTTAACACAATAAAGTCAATACACAAAACGAAAAATACGGCTGTCTTTTCAGACAGCCGTAGAATTATTTCGGATTATTTTACTGCTTTGACTTCTTCAGCAATTGATGCCATGCCTTTCATTATTGTTGAGCCGGCTTCCTCGCCGAGTGAAATCATTTCCTGGTAGTGGTCACCGAGAAGAGCCATTGTATAGTCGTTATCGGGAACAACATAACCGATAGCATCGTTCATAAGACCGAAGCATATTGTGTCTTCACCAAAGAGCTCGTAAACGGACTTGTGACCGAAATCTTCGCCTCTGAATGAGCCTTCTGCAGTAAGTGAATCACCGCCGCAGATAAGGTCCTGAACAATTTCACCGGGCATGAATGCAACCTTAACGCCGCCCATTTCCATGTAACCTATTTCAGCAAAGATATAATAGTTAAAACCTTCCTTGCAAACCGTGTAGTTAACAAGATTAAGCTTGCCAACAAGCTGAATAAGGGGATTTGTAACCTTGATTTTAACTTCTCTTATCATGATGTTGAGATTGGGTTCAAGAATCTTTTCTTCAACAGGTTCCCAGCCTTCATACCAGAGAGTGTAGTTTTCTCCGCCGATTTTCTTTTCTTCTTCCATTTTTGCTTTTTCGGCTTCGGTCATGTTAGCTTCGATCTGTTTTACGTCATTTGTAAGATTGAGTGCCATGTTAGCAACTTCGTGTCCGTAACGGAGAGTTTCTTCATATCTGCGTTCTGTGGGAACACCGTCACCTGCAGGGCCTCTGCCTTCGTAGATACCTGCGATAGCACCGTTGAAGAACATGAAATTATAGTTCTTTTCTTCAATTTTTTCGCCAAGATAATAAATGTAGTCGCCCGAAAGATCTCTGCCGTTGTCGATATCGTTAACGGGAAGACCTGCAACGTCGGGATGTGCAGCGATGTTAACGATCATCGTGGGAAGGATTCCTTTTTCAATGTTAACATCATCAGGAGTGAATACGAATCTTGCAAGCTCGTCAATGATTGATGTTGACTGGCTTCTGTTCTTATTGTTGAAGTATTCGTCATTAATTTCCTTAACTGCGTAGGTCATTGTGCCGGGACGCATATCCTTAACAGCTTCTTTCATTGTATTTGCGGCTGTTTCGTAAACGAATTCCATGAATTCTGCATCTGCGCCTCTTTCCTTTTCAATAAAGGGAAGGTATGAAAGAGCAAGGTTCTTGAAAAGCTTGGGGAAGAGGTTTGTCCAGAGACCCTGTGTATCGATGCAACTGTGAGTATGAGTTGAGGAAACATTGATGCTGTTGAATTCAACGCCGAGATCCATAGCTTCAACACGCTTACGGATTTCCTTGATATCGCCGTTTGAGAAACCGATGCAGTCGATATTTGCAAAGAGTGCAACGCCTCTGCCTGAACCGTCATCGACAGCAATAACTCTTACCTGCATATCGTCAATGATTTCTTCAACCTTATTAACCATGCCGTTGTTGGGATCGATGAAACCGCCGAGATAATAATCCTTTGTCTGCCAGTCATCGGGAACAAGAGATGCCTTTGAATGACCAAGCTTCCACTTAGCGTTTTCAGCTGTTTCCTTTTTCCATTCTGTTCCTTCGTAGAAGTTTTCGAGAACTCTGTCTTTAACATCTACAAACTTGGGGCTGTCAGGAACGATGATATTGATAGCACCAACGAGACCTGTGAAAATTGTTTCAACAATTGAAAGCCCGAAGTTTTCGAGAGTTTTGGTGATATCTGCAGCAGATGCCGTTGTCATAACGGATGAACCGCCGAAGATAAGCGAAAATGCAAGGATAACACTTACGATTTTCATGCTGATTTTTTTCATGATGATTTCTCCTTATGATTTTTTTGCGAAATATAGCAGTAATATATTAACATTTTTTTGCTGTAATGTAAAGAGTTTTTTGTGCAAACATTAAAAATGTGTATAAATTATACAAGAAATTAATTTTATGTTTATGGTTGAAAATTTTGTATTTTTGCAGTATAATAATTTAAATATAGATGAAAGGTTGTGCAGGCTTGGAAAATCAAAAACGTGTTGCTGCGATTCATGATATATCAGGAATAGGCAAATGCTCGCTTACGGCGGCGATTCCTGTTATTTCTGCTGCGGGGATTGAAGCTGCTGTTATGCCGACTGCTGTTCTTTCATCACACACCGGAGATATTACCGGATTTACTTACCGTGATTTAACTTCCGATCTTGTTCGTTTTTATAAACATTGGAAATCACTTGGTGTTGAGTTTGACGGGATATACAGCGGATTTCTTGGTTCAATTGAACAGGTTGATATAGTTTGCTCGTTTATTGAAGAATTCAAAAAAGAAAATACGGTTGTTATTGTTGACCCTGCTATGGCTGACAGCGGAAGAATGTATACAACCTTTGATGCAGATTTTGCAAAAGAGATGATTTTGCTGTGCAAAAAAGCGGATATCATTGTTCCGAATCTTACCGAAGCTGTTTTTCTTCTCGGTGAAGAATATAAGGAACCGCCTTATTCCAAAGAATATATTGATGATATCATGCATCGCTTATTGCAGCTTGGTCCGTCTATGGTTGTTCTTACCGGAGTTTCTTTCTGTGAAAACGAAATCGGTTGTGCGGTATGCTGTAAAGATAATGATGAGGTTTATTATATGTTTTCCGAAAAATTTCCTGGTATTTATTACGGAACGGGAGATCTTTTTGCTTCTGCTTTAACGGGTGCATATATCAGAGGAAAATCTCTTTATGAAAGTGCTGAAATTGCACTTTTGTTTACTTGCGAATCAATAAAAAGAACATATGAGGCAAAAACCGACACAAGATTAGGCGTTAATTTTGAGCAGGGGATTGCCGGTTATATCACGAGTCTGGGAGGAAAATAATAATGAGTTTTGCAGATAAGGTGTTTATCGACACTTGTAAGGATATTCTTAAAAACGGATATTGGGATACGGAGCTTGATGTCCGTCCCAGATGGGAAGACGGTACTCCTGCACATACCGTAAAAAAATTCGGTGTTGTCAACAGATATGATTTAAGCAAAGAATTTCCTGCACAGACTATCAGAAAAACTTTTATTAGAAGTGCCGTTGATGAAATTCTCTGGATATGGCAGAAAAAATCAAATAATATTGCAGACCTCGGCAGTCATGTGTGGGATTCGTGGGCAGATGAAAACGGCTCAATAGGAAAGGCGTACGGTTATCAGCTTGGCGTGAAGCATCACTATAAGGAAGGTGATATGGACCAGGTTGACAGAGTTTTATATGACCTTAAGCATAATCCTCAGAGCCGCAGAATACTGACAAATATATATGTTCATCAGGACCTGAACGAAATGGCTCTGTATCCCTGTGCATACAGTATGACCTTCAATACTTCCGGCAACAAGCTCAATGCAATCCTCAATCAGCGTTCACAGGATATGCTTGCGGCTAATGCATGGAATGTTGCTCAGTATGCGGCGCTTGTTCATATGTTTGCTCAGGTGAGCGGTCTTGAGGTCGGCGAATTTGTTCATGTTATTGCGGATGCTCATATCTATGACCGTCACATCCCCATAATTGAGGAACTTATAAGCCGTGAACCCTATGATGCACCTGATTTTGTTATGGATAAGAACATAACGGATTTTTATGATTTTACAAAAAACAGTTTTTCTTTTGAAAACTATAAATTTCATGATTTCAACGAGAAAATTCCTGTTGCAATCTGACAGAGGTAATTATGAAAGCTATTGTTAATGTTGATAAAAACTGGGGTATAGGAATCGGAAATGAGCTTCTTAACCCCATCCCTGCAGATATGAAGTTTTTCCGTGAAACAACAACGGGTAATGTTGTTGTTATGGGAAGAAAAACATTTCTTTCGTTTCCGGGCCCGAAAGCTCTTCCCAAAAGAGTGAATATTGTTATAACAACCGATAAAGAATGGAATGCACCCGATGTTACCGTTTGCCATTCCCTTGATGAACTTTTTGAAGTTCTTAAAGAGTATGACACCGACTCCGTTTATGTTATCGGCGGATCTGCTGTTTATGAACAGCTTGTTCCATTATGTGATACGGTTTATGTGACTAAGGTTGAAACATCCAAACCTGCCGATAAGTTTTTCCCGAATCTTGATAATGACGAAGATTGGGAAATAACATCCGAAGGTGAGGAGCAGGAACATAACGGAGAAAAATTCAGATTTGTGACTTATAAAAAAGCATAACGGCGGAATGTCTCCGTCGCATTCAGACCGCGGCGGGGATATCTTGCATCGGTCTGTTTTTTTACTTTAATATTTACGGAGTGATTTGAATGGATGCTGTTCAGTATAAATGTCCAAACTGTGGCGGCGGATTGATATTTGATGCGGTAAAACAGGATTTCAGATGTGAATACTGTGATTCGGTATTTGAAGAAGAAGTCTTTTTCAAAAAGGATGAAAATCTTGATTCCGGAAATAAACAGTCAGTTTCTGAAAATGAAAACTTTGATAATGCTGTTCTGTATCTTTGCCCGAGCTGCGGTGCGGAGATAGTCACCGATGAAACCACTGCGGCAACAACCTGCTATTATTGCTCAAATCCCGTTGTTCTTTCAGGTAAGCTCAGCGGTGAATTAAAACCCGATATGATTGTTCCTTTTAAAATTGATAAAAAAAGTGCTATTGATAAATTCAAAGAAATGTGTGGAAAGAAAAAGTTTTTGCCCAAAAATTTTGTTTCCGAATCAAGGCTTGAGGAAATAAAGGGTGTGTATTTTCCGTATTGGTATATTGATTGCGAGACGAACGGCTCAATGAATGCGAAATCAAGGAATGTCAGATCATGGGTTGTCGGAGATATAAAATATACTGAAACTACCGTCAAGGGACATTTCAGACAGGGAGAAATGCAGATAAGGAATATGCCTGAGGCTGCTTTGAAAAACAAGGATAAAGATATAATGCGTTATGTCTGTCCTTTTAATAATCAGGAGCTTGTTCCGTTTTCAATGTCTTATTTGTCGGGGTATTTTGCCGAGAGAAGAAATATTGATTATAAAGAAATAGAAAATGATGTTGAAGCAAAAATCAAAAGGTTTTCAACCGATAAATTGAAAAGCTCGGTTGATGAAGTTAATGTTTCCGTTACAGACAGTATAATTAATGTCGGAGAAAAAAGATGGAGATATAATCTTCTGCCCGTATGGGTTCTCAGCTATAAACATAAAGATAAAAATTATATCTATGCCCTCAACGGTCAGACAGGTAAGGTTTACGGAGAATTGCCTGTTTGCAACAAAAAACTCGGTGCATTGTTTGCGGGTGTTGCAGCGGGAGTTTCGGTGCTTCTTACGGTTATGGGGGTGATTCTCTGATGAAAAGATTACTGCCTTTTTTCATGATTCTGTTTATGGCATTTTTTTCTGTTAACGGTTTTGCTTATCAAAACATAATTACGGATGATGCTGATTTGTTTTCCGATTATGAAGAAGCGGAAATATCAGCAGCAATAGAAGACTTTTCGGCCGAAAAGGAGTTTTCGCTTGCTGTAGTAACAACCGAATTCACTTCCGGTCTTTCGTCTATGGAATACGCCGATGATTATTACGATTATCTTATCGATAACGAAGGATTTGATGAGAACGGATTGCTTTTTCTTATTGATATGGACAACAGAGAAGTGTATATTTCAACATCGGGAGACTGTATTCTTTCATATAGCGACAGCGAAATTGAAACTGTTATTGATGCAGGATTCGACGATCTCGTAAACGGTGAATATGCCCGTTGTATTCTTGAAATGACAGAAGAAGCAAGAAATACAGATACTGTTATTGATCCGGAAAATGATTATTATATCGGCGAAGAATCCCTGTTTGATGAGCCGTTTTTCTCGGGTTCAACAATTGAAATAAACGGCGATAAATTTTATATTGATGCAAACGGAGAATGGATTCCTGCAGAGAACAACAGTGATGATTATAATTATGATTATGATTATGATTATGATTACAGTGTATCACACGGCAGTTCATTTAGCTTTACCGATGTTTTGATTTATATCGTAATCGGTCTTGCAGTCGGTGCTGTAACGGTTTTTGTCGTTAAAAGCAGATATAAAAACCAGGGCAAAGGCGATGAGTTTGATTCGGATGATGTTGTTCTGAATATAACCGCATCAAACGATACCGTCATCAGCAAGAACGTTATAACAACCCGCATTCCGAAAAACAATAATGTTCACCGGGGTGGCTCAGGCGGAGGCTTTTCGGGTGGCGGTTCAAGTGTTCACCGCTCAGGAGGTGGAAGACCTCACGGCGGCGGAGGAAGAAGATTTTGATTTATAAGGAGAGTATTATGGGAAATATTTGGCATGACATAAGCCCAAAAAGAATAACCTCTGAGGATTTTATTGCGGTTATTGAAATAACAAAGGGCAGTAAAAAGAAGTATGAGCTTGATAAGGAAACAGGATACCTTATGCTTGACCGCATTCTGTATACATCAACTCATTATCCCGCAAATTACGGCTTTATACCAAGAACTTACGGCGATGACGGAGACCCTCTTGACGTTGTTCTTATCAGCAGCGAAAAAATCGACCCGATGACTCTTGTTCGTTGCTATCCGATTGGTGTTATGCTTATGAAAGACAGCGGTAAGCTTGATGAAAAGATTATTGCTATTCCGTACAGTGATCCGAATTATAACGGATACAGAGATATTTCCGAGCTTCCCAAGCATGTTTTTGATGAGATGAAGCATTTCTTTTCGGTTTATAAAAATCTTGAAGATAAGGAAACCGTTGTTGACGAATTTCAGAACAGAGAGGCTGCAATCGGCATAATCAACAAATGTATCAACAATTACGTTACAGAATTTTGCAGATAACTTTCATTTAAAGTATTTACAATTCAAAAAAATTGTTATAAAATATCTTTTATATACACGGCTGACTATCTACAGCCTTATTTTCCAGAAGGAGTGATTTAAATGGCTATTTATTGCAACGAACCCTCAAGAACTTTCAGCGAATACCTTCTTATTCCCGGCTACACATCAAGAGAATGTATTCCTGTTAATGTTAGTTTAAAAACGCCTCTTGTAAAATTCAGGAAGGGCGAAGAGGAATGTCCTATCAGCCTCAATATACCTATGGTTTCTGCAATCATGCAGTCCGTATCAAATGACACAATGGCAATCGCACTTGCAAAAGAAGGCGGCGTTTCATTTATTTACGGTTCACAGTCAATTGAAGATGAAGCTGCAATGGTTGCTAAAGTAAAAGGCTATAAGGCAGGTTTTGTTGTAAGCGATTCAAACCTTAAGCCTGATTCAACTCTTGCTGAAGTTCTTGAAATCTTTGAACTTACAGGTCACAGCACCATGGCTGTTACAGACGACGGTACCGCAAACGGTAAACTTCTCGGTATAGTTACAGGCAGAGATTACAGAGTCAGCAGAATGAGTGCTGAAACTAAGGTTTCGGAATTTATGACTCCGCTGGAAAAACTTATCACAGCACCTGAAAACACAACTCTTAAAGATGCTAACGACATTATCTGGGAAAATAAGCTCAATTCTCTTCCCATTGTTAATGCTGAAGGAAAGCTTCTCTATTTTGTATTCCGTAAGGACTATTCTCAGCATAAAGAAAATCCTCAGGAGCTTCTTGACGCAAACAAGAGATATGTTGTTGGTGCAGGTATCAACACTCTTGACTATGAAAAGCGTGTTCCCGCACTTGTTGAAGCGGGCGCAGATGTTCTTTGCATTGACTCTTCAGAGGGTTATACAGTATGGCAGGAGCAGACCCTTGCTTTCATCCGCGAAAAATACGGCGATAAAGTGAAGGTTGGCGCAGGTAATGTTGTTGACCGTGACGGATTTCTTTTCCTTGCAAAAGCAGGTGCTGACTTCGTTAAAGTCGGTATCGGCGGCGGTTCAATCTGCATAACCCGTGAAACAAAGGGTATAGGCAGAGGACAGGCTACTGCGCTTATCGAAGTTGCGGCTGCAAGAGATGAATATTATAAGGAAACAGGAATTTATGTTCCTATTTGTTCAGATGGCGGTATCGTTCATGATTATCATATGACCCTTGCTCTTGCAATGGGTGCCGATTTCCTTATGCTCGGCAGATATTTTGCAAGATTTGATGAAAGCCCCACAAACAAGCTCATGATTAACGGTGCTTATGTTAAGGAATACTGGGGCGAAGGTTCAAACAGAGCAAGAAACTGGCAGAGATATGACCTTGGCGGTAAAGCAAAGCTCAGCTTTGAAGAGGGCGTTGATTCATATGTAACTTATGCAGGTCCTCTCAGCGACAACGTAGCAAAATCGCTCTATAAAGTTAAATCAACAATGTGTAACTGTGGTGTTCTCAACATTCCTGATTTACAGAAGAATGCAAAGCTTACCGTTGTTTCAGCAACAAGTATTGTTGAAGGCGGTTATCATGACGTAACCCTCAAAACTACAGCAACATCAGGCAGATAAATTTTTGTTTACACCCACTGATTTTTTCGGTGGGTGTTTTTTTATGATAACTGTTTTAAGGTGATTTTATTGTTTAAAAAATCCATTTTAATTATCTTGGTTCTTTTGGTATCCTTGGGGTTGATAATTAATGCTTATTCCGCAGATATCGACGGAATTGATGACGGATATGAGTGGGCAGATGCTGTTTCTTATATTTTGATTAGCGGTGAAAGTAATTGTGATGTTGATTACGGTGCGGTGAAGCTTTTTTTCGATAATGAAAACAGAGCTGTGTATTTTTGCTTTATGCTGAAAGACCCAAATCTTGAAGCTGATAATCTTAAAGCAGGAGTATCTTTTTCTGTTAATGATTCGGATTTGTTTGTTCTGACGGCCGAATATGAAACGCAGGATTATGATTTCAATAAGTTCAGCTTTGAGGGTGCGGTATCTGTTGATGAAAACCATGGAGCAAGCTGTGAAGTCCGTCTCGGATTCAAAGAGGGCATTCCTCGGGACATCAACTGCACAGTTTGCTTTATCGATGCGAAAGGAATGCCGTCAAACGAATATGATTTTTCGGTTGTGAACGAGGAGTACACGGAGCGAACGGTGTTTTTATCAGATAACACAGCTGATAATTCAAACACGGTATCAAAAACAACAAAGGCAAACAAAACAACAGAATCGTCATCGCACAGAACTGAAACCGAAAGGTCATCGAGATGCAGAACAACAACCGAGAGAATCGGCTATACAACCGAAGAATTTTCAATAAATACTTCACCGCTTTATGTTTATACGGGTACAACCGGAAGAAGGGAATTAAGTACAAAAACATCTTCTTCTGCATCTGTTACCGAAAATAAAACAACAACCGAAAGAAAAACCCAAACAGACAAAACCCAAAAGAAAGTTGCGACGGCAAGTGTTTATTACTATGAAAAAGAAATCATAGTTTATACGGATAACATAACGGAAATCACAGGAAATTCTTCTTCGTCAAACACAACTTTTCTTTCTGAAACGAATTCTGAAATCGGAACAACCGAGAATTCCGGTACGGCGTCAGTTTCCGTTTCCGAGGGCAAAAAATATAAAACGATTATCGGCGTGATTTCTGCTGTTTTGATACTGTTGCTCGCCGCATGGGCTTCAAAAAGCGGAAAAGGGAATAAACCATCTGTTGACGGACAGGACATTTAACTCTTGCAATAATTAATTTTATATAGTATTATATAATACAGACTATTAATAAAGGAATGTTTCAATGCAGTTTGTTGTGATGGACCTTGAATGGAATAATACATATGCAAAAAAAGCAAACGGTTATATAAATGAGATAATCGAAATCGGTGCCGTCAAGCTTGACAGCGAAATCGAAACTGTTGACACTTTTTCATGTATTATCCGTTCGCAGATCGGAAAAAAGCTCAGAGGAAGTGTTAAAAGACTGACTCATCTTACCAACGACGATATCAATTCAGGTATGCCGTTTACGAAAGCTTTTTCCATGTTCAGAAAATGGATCGGAAACGAAGAAACCGTTATTCTGACATGGGGCGACGGTGATGTAAGAGTTCTGCTTGATAATTTTAAGTATCTCAACGGTATTAAGGTTATTCCTTTTCTTGAAAAATACTGCGATTTGCAGAAATGTTTTCAGAAATTCAGCAAAAGCAGCAAAAGCCAGCAAACGGGTTTGCTTACTGCTGCGGAAATGCTTGGTATAGACCCTGATATGTATATTCATCACAGAGCATTGGGAGACAGCATGATGACCGCTGAAATTCTGAAAAGAATTTTTGACACGGGATTTGTTGCTCCCGAAATTGTGACCTGCGATGAAGAATTCTATTCAAGACTTCTTTATAAAGCAAAAGTTATCAGGAATATTGAGAATCCTCTTGTTGATAAGAAAAAACTTAATCACACCTGTGAAAACTGCGGTTCTCAATGTGAACAGTTAACGAAATGGAAATTCCACTGCCAGTTTTTCAGAGCTAATTTTTACTGCAATAAATGCGATCTGACTTTTTCGGTCGGAGTCAGATTCAAAAAGCTTTTTGATCAGGTTGAATTCCGTAAAATTGTATCGGTCAAAGAACCTGAACCTGTGATAGAAGGGGAGGAAAGCGAAGAATGAAAATTCTTGTAACAGGCGGAGCCGGATTTATCGGTTGCAACTTTATATATTATATGCTTGATAAACACAGCGATTATGAGCTTGTTTGTCTGGATGCATTAACGTATGCAGGCAATCTTCACAGTCTCGACGGAGTTATGAATAATCCGAAATTCAGCTTTGTCAAGGGCAGCATAGCTGATAAAGAGCTGGTTAATAGTCTTTTTGAAAAAGAAAAGTTTGATATTGTTGTTAATTTTGCGGCAGAAAGCCATGTTGACCGTTCTATTGAAAATCCGTTTGTTTTTCTTGAGACAAACGTTATGGGAACAGCCTGCCTTCTTAATGCAAGCAAGAATTACGGTGTAAAGAGATTTCATCAGGTATCTACCGATGAAGTATACGGAGATCTTCCTCTGGACAGACCCGATTTGTTCTTTACGGAAGGAATGAATCTTATAACATCAAGTCCTTATTCAGCATCAAAGGCATCTGCAGATTTGCTTTGTCAGGCATTTAACCGTACATATGGTCTTCCTGTAACAATTTCAAGATGTTCGAATAATTACGGCCCTTATCAGTTTCCCGAAAAGCTTATTCCGCTGATGATTGTCCGTGCTCAGGAGGATAAATCTCTTCCTGTTTACGGAGAGGGTCTCAATGTCCGTGACTGGCTTTATGTTGAAGACCATTGTAAAGCGATTGATCTTATCATTCATAACGGTACTCCCGGTGAGGTTTATAATGTTGGCGGACACAATGAACGCAGGAACATAGATGTTGTAAAAACCATTCTTGCTCAGCTCTCCAAACCGGAATCTTTGATAACCTATGTTAAAGACAGAGCGGGTCATGATCTTAGATATGCAATTGACCCCTCAAAGATTTCATCAGAGCTTGGCTGGAAACCGGAAACTGCTTTTGATGACGGCATGAAGAAAACGATTCAATGGTATCTTGATAATACCGAATGGATGGATGAAATCAAAAGCGGAGAATATGCCGAATACAGCAAAAAAGTTTACGGATAAACCAAAAATAATACAAGGCTTGCATGATTTACGAACCATGCAAGCCTTGATTTTTTATGTTATATATGTTGCTTCGATATAGTCGTTGAAAATAACTGCATATTTGAACAGCATTCCGATAATTGATTCAAACACTGTTAATTCACAGATGATTTCTGTTTCGCCTGATGTAAATGAACCGTCGGGATTTTTAACTGTTGCTCTGACGGTTGCCGTTCCGTTTCCGATGCATCTGACATATCCGTTGCCCGAAAGATAAATGATTTCCGTATCGTCTGTGCTCCACACAATATTTCCGCAGGCTACGTCCTCGGGATTGATAACTGCGATTATTTTTGTTTTGTCAAAAATCCTCAGCTTGTTTTCTGAAGCATAAAGCGAAATGTTTTTAACTGTTTTGAGCTTCAGATTTGCGATTGCAGTTTTTATGGCGTCGGTTTGGGAATCAACAATTTCCTGCTCACATGAATAACGACCCGAAACATCAACGCTCAATGCGTTGTCAAGTTCTGTCAGGCTTTCATAAAGAGAACGGTCTATTTTGCCCGCTTCTTCAACGGCTGCGTTATATTCGCTGTAGTCGGCAGGAACGGTATCTTTTGTGATAATATGCGTATCGATTGTTGTTATTGTGTTTCTGTCGTTTTGTGTTATTCTGCAGAAATAATAGGGCGCAGTGTCTTTATCTGTAAAGGTGTAAGCGTTTGAATCAGCACCGCTGATAGGTGTTGCGTTATCCGTGGAGTTTACGGTGTTCCAGTACCACTGGTATCTGAGGTCAAATCCTACCGCGGTGATATATACCGTTTCACTGTTTTCTGTAACATAGTCAGGAACTTCTTTGTAAACCATTGGAATGGGAACAAAAGTATATCCCTTGTGTTCGCAATACCATTCAACAAATGTGCCGGGAGTGCCGTAAACAATAAGATTATCAGCAGTGTCCGTTGATTCAAGGAATTGATTGGAAAGAAGTATACCGCTGTTATCCGGCATATCATATGCAGTTATAAGACTTCTCGCATCAATAAACTCAATCGTACAATGTGTCATGGAGTTTTCTTTCAAAGTTTTAACATTCTGTATGTTAAGGAAAAAGATGTTGTGGCATCCTCTGAAAGCAAACGAAGGAAGTTCTTCGATTGAATCAAGATATATATTGGCAATGTTTTTTGCTGTAAAAAACATATCCGAAACAATTCGCTTCATATTAGGTGCTTTGAATGTTTCAAGATTTGAGGGCATAACCGGTTTCTGACCTGAAGTGTAAATCGTTTCTTCGAATCCGGTCATTGATGGAAGATGAAGCGTTCTCAGCGATGAACAACCGCTGAATGCATTTGAATTAACTGTTTCTGCCGAATTCAGTGAAACTTCGGTTAATGAAATACATTTTTCAAAAGCAAGAGGTGCGATAAATGTAGCGTCGGGAATATCAACAACCCTGAGATTGTCACAGCTTGCAAAGGCTGATTTGGGAACAAAAGTTGTTTCGCCGATGGTTGCGGATGTTAACGCTTTACAGTCTTTGAAAGCACCTTCTGATAATGCAGTGTTCAGATTTATGATATTTACGCTGACAAGAGCGTTACAGCCTTTGAATGCATCTTTTCCCAGGAAATCCACATTATCGAATTCTGCATTTGAGATTGCAGAATTCATGAAAGCACCTTCGGGAATAACCGAAATGTTGTCGAGGTCAAGATTGAATGAAAGTTCATATAAAAAGTATTGTCTGCTGCAGACATTATAGAATGAATATGAACCTATAGATGTAAGCTTATCAAAATACGGATTTCTGAAAAACTCACAGTTGTAAAAGGCTCTGTTACCGATTGTGTTTATTCCGTATCCGACAACAGACTTGAGGTTTTTGCAGTTTTCGAACGAACTGTTTCCTATTCTGGTAACTGTTTTCGGGAGTATGATTTCTGTTATATCTTTGTCTTTGAAAACGTTATCGCCAACACCGGTGATTTCTATACCGTGAACGGAAGAGGGAATCGAGATGCTTTTTCTTGTTCCTGAATATGAAACGATGTTTCCGCTTGCATCTATCATTATTTCTTGGGTATCAACCATCGGAGCAACTATAGCCGAAAAGTTGGATACAGATGAACGGTAAAGATTTTCACAGTATGCAACCGCATTCAGAACAACGGTTTGTGAAATATGAATCGGCTTGCCGTCATAAATTATCGATGAAGGATTGGTTTTTGAAGGTATAGTTCTGTCTGTTGTATAATAAATAACTGCATCGGGAGTATTGCAGAATATTTCAAGGTCAATTTCTTCAGAATAGAAAAAGCTTTTTAATGAAAATGTTGGTGTAGCGGTTTTGTTTTTGCCGACCAGACCTTCCGCTTTAACTTCAGGAGCATGGATAACACCGTTGCCGCATTTGAGTGCAGAATCGTCTTCATGAACTTCTGTGGCATCTTCTGCAAGAATATTTGTGATATCTTCAACTGACATTTTGCTGTCAACAGAAAGCATGGCTGCGATTATGGCTGAAACAAAAGGTGAAGCAAATGATGTTCCCTTGACGTTTACATATGTATTGTTGAGACCTGTTGTGGTAATATTAACACCGGGTGCGGCAAAGTCAATATCTGTTCCGAATGTGCTGAAGTTTGCTATAACATTGTTTTCATTTATAGCAGCAATTTTAAGAACAGAGCTGTATGAAGCGGGATAATATAAGGTGTCTGAGCCGTCGTTACCTGCAGAAGAGACAACGGGTATATCATTCTGTTCGGCATTTGTTACGGCTTCTCTGAGAATTTCCGAGTCTTCTTCAAAACCGGCACTGATATTGATTACATTAACCTCATCCTTGACTGCACAGTTTATGCCTGCGGCAACAGAAATTGTTGTTCCGTTGCCGTACAAATCAAGAACTTTATAGGGCTTTATATATACATTATCAAGTGTACAGTCAGCGATGATACCGGCAACATTTGTTCCGTGACCTGCATCATCCATGGAATTGTTTCTGATACCGCTTGTGCTTGTGTTTATTTTTGTGGGGATGACTCTGTTTTTCAGTGCTTCGTGCTCAGGGTCAACGCCTGTGTCAATAACCGCAACAACGATTTCTGAAACATCGATATTATTTTCAATAATTGAATCATTGAAAACATCAATGCCAATATGTTCTGCACCCCATGAAAGATATGAATTTTTGCTTACGGAATATGTTGATAAGTCATTGCCGAATTCAAGTGCCGATATTATTTTGTCCGGCTCAACATATTCAATTCCGCTTCGGCTTGAATAATAATTGAAAGCTTCATATGCTTTTTGTGCTGATTCAAACTGAAGAATCCATAGGTTATCAAAGCCGCTTATAACCGATGTTGCGTCAAGCGTGTTGATATCCGATTTGCTTTTGACAACGAGTCTTGCTGTTTCAAAATCATTATAATCATCAGCGATTGTTGTTTGTGCACCGGGAAGTTTTGATTTTTCGTCTGATGCTGAAATCATTGCCGAAACTTCAGATGCAAATTTTTCGGCATCCATTCCTGTTTTATCCGAAACCGATGCTGAAGAAACAGCAGTTATAACAGATCCGTATATTATTGTAATTATAAATAATACGGAAAGAAATTTTTTCATAAATAATACAACTCCACTACAAATAGTATATTTATTTTTCAATAATACAAAATAGTTTTTTGAACTGAACAACTCTAATTAATATTATACAATATGTTTATATTAAATTCAACATAAAGTACAAAATTCTAAACATATGATTAAAAGTGTCTAAAAATAAAAATACAATTTGTAATATTATACTGTGGGTTTATTCTTTAGATGCAATTTTCGGGTTGAAAAATATGCTTTTCGGATGTATAATGAATTGTAAATAGTTTTCAGGAGGGTTTTATGCTTAAAGAATTAGTGTTGAAAAGTCGTTCATACAGGAGATTTCATGAGAATGAGCCAATAAACGATGAAACCTTGAGGGATCTTGTTTCTCTTGCAAGAATCATTCCCTCAACCGTTAATTCACAGCCTTTACGATTCCGCCTCGTGAATACAAAGGAAGAAAACGATAAGGTTTTCGGTTGTCTTGCATGGGCCGGTTTGCTTAAAGACTGGAACGGTCCTGCGGAGGGTGAAAGACCTTCTGCCTATATTGTTATTCTTTGTGATTTGTCGGTGGGCAAAGACAAGAGATACGATGACGGAATTGCCGCCCAAACAATCATGCTCGGTGCAACGGAAAAAGGGTATGGCGGATGCATTTTCGGAAGTGTAAAAAGAGAAAAATTAGCGGAATTGCTTGATATCGATACCGAAAAATATTCTGTTGACCTTGTTCTTGCTCTTGGTAAACCGAAGGAAACCGTTGAAATAGTTGATGTTACCGACAACGGAAGCACCGCTTATTACAGAGATGAAAGTGGAACGCATTATGTTCCGAAGCTCTCCGTTGATGAGCTTATCGTTTAATAACAAGTGTCTAACCGATATAAAAAATGCGGATTGCTGACCTGCAATCCGCATTTATCGTTTATATTTTAATTGTCAGAACCGAAAAAGCTTTCGTCATATCTATGAACCATGTTTCAAAAAACACAAAAATTCTTATAAATTTAGATTCAATATATCTGATTGTATCCGTTTTCAAATCGTCGGTTAAGCTGTATATTTTGCCTCTCAGACCGGAGCTTTTTTCGTATGAGGGATGAGAAAATCCTATGATTTCCGCTTTTTCCCCATTTAAGGGTCGGAGTTTTTCCGTGACATAATCAAGCCCGTTATAGTTTATATCGCTTGTATTTCCGCCGATACACGAAACACATATTTCCTGACCGTCGGTAATGAATCCGTTTTCCGAGATAAATTCAACATGGTTTATATTATCCGTTCCGTTGGGAGAAGTGTTCATAAATACAATATCACCCTTTTGCGGAATGTATCCGCTTTCAACGGGATAATATTCATTTCTGCGTTCAAACCAGAGTTTCATGGATATGCAGGTTGCTCTTTTCGGTATTGCGGTTCCGAGCGCACCGACATTGTCTGCACACCACGATACAAATACCGCACACCATGCAGCCGACGATTCTCTGCCGTAATACCATTCGTTGAATTTGTTTGATTCTTCGCCGTAATAACCGATTTCGGAACGGGCAATATCTATTATCTCGGTGCTTTTTATGTTTGTTTCTTTTTCTGTAAAAGAAAACGCACAGAAAGCGTTGCACAAAATCAATATAATGCAAAGCATGAATGATAATACTGTTTTTAATCTGCTTTTCATATACCGTCACTCCTTTCTGAACATCATAACACCATTTTTCGAAAAATTCAATATTCTGACTCTGCTGATTAAGCATAATCAACTAAAAAATAACGGGAATTTTTAAAAATTTATTTCTATATTAAAATTGACAATATATTCATCCCGTTGTATAATAAACATGTAATTTACATGACTGACGGATTTTGCGGATAACCGCAAGGGAATGTAAATGTAAAATGCCGACCGTCTGGGCGATTCAGTTTTTTAAGCTGATTTGCCCTTTTTGTATTTAAGGCGAATCAGAACAGTTAAGGAGGATTTTATAATGAAACACGAAAACTGGTACGGATTTACCGCAGGTGCATGGCAAGATGAAATCAATGTCCGTGATTTTATTCAGCTCAACTACAAAGAATATAACGGCGATTCGGATTTCATTGCTTGTGCAACAGAAAGAACAAAAGGACTGATGAAAAAAGTGGAGGCACTTTTTGCTCTTGAGCGTCAGTTCGGCGGTGTTCTTGATATTGATACGGCAACTGTTTCTTCACTTACAAGTTATTCACCCGGATATATTGATAAAGAAAATGAAATTATTTTCGGTCTGCAGACTAACAGACCGCTAAAAAGGGGAGTTAATCCCTTTGGCGGTATGAGAATGGTCAAGCAGGCATGCGAAGCATACGGATATAAGCTCAGCCGTAAGGTTGAAGAAGAATTCCATTTCAGAACAACACATAATGACGGCGTTTTCCGTGCTTATACGGATGAAATGCGTCAGGCAAGAAAATGCCATGTTATTACCGGTTTGCCCGATGCATACGGCAGAGGCAGAATCATCGGCGACTACAGAAGAGTTGCTCTTTACGGCGTTGATAAACTTATAGAAGAAAAGAAAAAGGATAAAGCAGACCTTTCAGCCAAGGCATTCAATACTGAAAACATCCGCCTTGACGAAGAGCTTTACCGTCAGATAGCATTCCTCGGTTATCTTAAGGAAATGGCTGCAATGTACGGCTTTGATATCAGCGAACCGGCTTCAAACGCAAAAGAGGCGATTCAGTGGACATATTTTGCATATCTTGCCGCAATCAAAGAGCAAAACGGTGCTGCTATGTCGCTCGGAAGAGTAAGCACATTCTTTGATATTTATATTGAGCGTGATATTGCAAATGGTGTTCTTACGGAGGAATCTGCTCAGGAACTTATGGACGATTTTGTTATCAAACTCCGTGTTGCCCGTCATCTTCGTACTCCCGAATATAACGAGCTTTTCGGCGGAGATCCCATGTGGATTACCGAAGCTGTAGGCGGTATGGGTGAAGACGGAAGAACTCTTGTAACAAAGAACAGTTTCCGTATGCTTAACACTCTTTATACACTTGGCTCGTCACCTGAACCCAACCTTACGATTCTCTGGTCAAATTCTCTTCCCGAAAACTTTAAGAGGTTTTGTGCAAAGGTTTCGGCTGATACCGATTCAATTCAGTATGAAAACGATGATATAATGCGTCCCATTTATGGTGACGATTACGCAATTGCATGCTGTGTTTCCGCTATGAAGCTCGGTAAGCAGATGCAGTTCTTCGGCGCAAGATGCAACCTTGCAAAGCTTCTTCTTATTGCAATCAACGGTGGATATGATACAACAAGCGGTATTCATATCGGTCCTCAGATGCCTGTTATGGAAGGGGACAAGCTCGATTTTGACGAAGTAATGGAAAGATTTGATGTTTATATTAAATGGCTCAGCAATCTTTATGTAAATACAATGAACATCATTCACTATATGCACGATAAATATGCCTATGAAAAGATTCAAATGGCACTTCACGATACAGAAGTTGAGCGTTTTATGGCTTTTGGTATTGCAGGACTTTCCGTTGTGGCTGACTCATTGAGCGCAATAAAATTCGCAAATGTTTTACCTGTTAAAAATCAGAACGGATTTATTGTAGATTTTGAAACAACAGGCGATTTCCCCAAATACGGAAACGATGATGACAGAGTTGACCTTATTGCAAAGTATATGACTCACAGAGTTATATCTGAGCTTCGCAAAACTCCTGCATACCGTCACGCAATCCACACCCTTTCGGTTCTTACAATAACCTCCAATGTTATGTACGGAAAGAACACAGGTGCAACTCCCGACGGCAGAAAGGCGTTTGCACCATTTGCTCCCGGTGCCAATCCAATGCATAACAGAGAAGAAAACGGTGCGCTTGCATCTCTTAACTCCGTTGCAAAAATCAGCTATGACGATTGCCGTGACGGTGTTTCTAATACATTCTCCATCACTCCTGATGCACTCGGCAGGGATGAGGATGAACGTATCTCAAACCTTGTTTCAATTCTTGATGGTTACTTTGCAAAGAAAGCACATCACATCAATGTTAATGTGCTCAACCGTGAAACTCTTATGGATGCTTACGAAAATCCGGAAGCATATCCCAATCTTACTATCCGTGTTTCAGGTTATGCAGTTAACTTTAATAAGCTTTCCCGTGAACAGCAGAGAGAAGTTATCAACCGTACCTTCCATGAAGCAATATGATTAAAGGGTGTGTAAATTCAATTCAAAGTCTCGGTGCACTTGACGGACCGGGAATCAGATTTGTTGTATTCATGCAGGGCTGTAATCTTCGTTGCGGATGTTGCCATAATCCGGATACATGGGAATTCGGCACAGGTACGGTATATAATCCTGAAGAAATTGTATCGAAAGCCAAAAGATATAAAGAGTATTTCGGTAAGGAAGGCGGTATAACCGTTTCCGGCGGAGAACCTCTTGCTCAGGCAGAATTTGTCAGAAAACTTTTTGAGCTGTGTCACGAGGAGGGAATAAACACTTGTCTGGATACCTCGGGAAGCATTCTGAATGATTCCGTTAAGGAGCTTTTATCGGCAACCGACAGAGTTTTGCTTGATATAAAATACACAGACAATGATTCTTATGAAAAGTATGTTGGATGTAAACTTGACAAGGTTCTGGAATTCCTCGGATATCTTGATGAAATAAATGTTCCCGTAACGATAAGACAGGTTATAATTCCGACTCTGAATGATACGGAAGAAAACATTCGTAAACTGAAGGGGATAGCTGAAAAGCATTCCTGTGCGGAGAAGATCGAATTGCTTCCGTTCAAAAAAATCTGTCAGGTAAAATATGATAAAATCGGAATTGAATTTCCTTTTGGGGATCTTCCTCAACCGTCAAAAGATATGATGGAAAAGCTTAACAGTCTGATATGAAATTAACCCTGCAGTCTTAACTGTACTCAGTTGAGATTGCAGGGTGATTTTTTTCGAGTTAACTATTGAGTTGTATTTTATAATGTTTTGAGAACTCCAAAATAAATATTTGTCAGATAAATCATAGTGCTTGTCGTATGTTAACATACAAATAATTATTTTAAAGACTATATTATATATTTTTTCAAAATCTTCCTTAAATTTATCTAAATGTAGTGCTTCTGCTGTTGTAGACTTCGGTCATTATTTTAGCACCGAGTTTGAAGCCGGATATGAAATACTCACGTTCTGTTTCGGACAGTATTCGGGTGTAGGCTGATTCAATTTCATTCATTTTATTTATGTATTCTTCGGACAACTGACTGCATACGGACTTTGAAAGCTCAGTTACTTTATCAAAGCATTTGCTGTATTCAGAACCCCTCACAAAACTTATTTCATTAGGGTTTATGTTGCCATAGTATAAATCTTCAAGTGTTGTTTGTTTCAATTTAAATCTCTCCTTATAAATAGAAAAAGTGCAACAGGATTTAATATCCCATTGCACTTAATTACTTATGGTTCAGTTTACAAGGTTGAATTTATTTGTCTTTCTCAACTAATTTTTTAATATCATAAGTGTTATCAATATAGGTTTCGATATAACCACATTGAGGGCACACAGCACATACGATTTCGCCCAAAGTTTTTTTGAATATTCCATTTTCTTTAACGACTACACCGTAACCTCCGTAAGAAACCTTCACTTCCAAATCTTCAATCATTGTTGATTCACATCTTAAACATTTTCTCATAAAATCATCTCCTTTTAGAAGTTTTATTTATCCAGTTGAATTATATCATACCCATATCAAAAAATCCACTATAAAAACATCAATCGACGACAATGGTGGATATTGTTGCCGACCATAGGGATATTTATGCTTGGTCTGTCGTCGTCTTTCCGTCGTCAAAATTCGTCTACCATTGTGAAAATATCAACCTCTTTAAACAGTCAAGACAGACACAATGAAATAAATTCAAACATCTATCTAAGGCGGGATATAGGCAGGAAAAAGGCGGGAGAAATTGCTCGGTTTTGATGCAGGTCAACAGTTCAGGCAGGAAGGCGGGAGAATTTCAATTTGGCGTGAGTTTTTATGCGATTGAAAAATTAACACTAACTCAAAAGTTCCCGCCTGTGCCGCCCTCTCGCCTACAAAGTAGCTCGTTTTCAGAATTGATATGACCATCAATCAAATAGTACAGTTTTGATAGATAGGAAGAACAAAGTGGCAACAGATGTGAAATCTGTCACCGCTGATTTTATAAAATATGTAAGAATGATATTTTAAAACTCACCAACATTTACCGCATTTTGAATAACCAGAATCTATCGCTTCGCTTTTTGAAACTTGTCTTGGACTCTCCATTCCACTACAAGTAGATTTGCTGTGATATTTATTTCCACCGTCAGTTGGAATCCAAACATTCGTATCAACAATTTCTGTAGTGCCAAAATCCCACACATCAAAATCTTGCCAAGAAGCAAAAATTTCGGGATAAAATTCCTTACCATCATAGAACTTAAAATGATGTTTATCTTCTGTTATGAACAAAAGTGGCGTATTATAATTTTTACTAATTCCGCCAACTGTACCTGCGTAGACTTCACATACTGTTCCATTATATTTTCTCAAATCATTTTGGCTTGTGAAAGTAATTGTCCAAAGATTACCTTCAGAATCTTGTATAGACATCCATTTATTATCTGAATCTAATATTGTCCCTTTAAGATAAGCATCTTCAGCACTACTTCCAGGTAATGGTTCTGATAAATAATCATAATTGGCAACCATATATTCATCAATATACTCTAAAACAGTCTCTGTAGTTTCAACTATATCGCTATCAATTACATTTTCATTTGTATTAGAATTATTGGTTTCATCTGTTGAAGAACTTCCCAAAGCAAACATAAAAAACAAAAACAAAACCAATACTAATAAGAAAGCGTGTAAAATTTTATTCATTTCGAAACCTCCGTAAAAATCCATTGGAAATTTTTAAGCTAAAAATTATAGCAAATATTTCAAATATGATATCATATTTATCGAAAGTGCCATGGAATAATCCTAATTGAGGAGAAACTTCTATAAAGATTGAAAAAACTAAAGAAATAATTACTGATACAATTCCTGGATATTTTATATTCATTTCGATTAAAAATAAAATCACAAGGCTTTCAACAGCAAATGCCCATAAAAAATCACAAATATAATTTCTAAAAAATAAAAGTATGGACGAATCGGTGCTAATTGACTTCAACTGAAACCCTAAACACTCTGATATATAATCAGTAATTATTGTTTTTGATCCAGATAAAAAATAGATCAGCAATCCCGTAAGCAAAGGAATAAAAGAAAATAACAATAAATAACTTGTGTAAAATTTTACTTTAGATAGCATTATTAAACTCCATAATTAATTATTTAAAGTATAACATATTAAAACATATAAAACAACCTATAAAATATATTTCAATTTAGAAATTGTAATCAGTTATTGCTTCATTATACTTGCTTCGTCGTCATTTCGTCGACTTTGGAATACTTCTATCAAATATATGATATAAAACAAGACCTTGGGAATTAATAGTTTTCAAGGGCTTTGGTGTTTGTTAGTGGATATGGTTGACACTTGCGTTACACGATACAGCATTGTTCAACGGACTTTTTGGTTGTTTGTATATTTATGTTTCACAGAAGGTTGTGCTTCTGCCGTTGTAGACTTCGGTCATTATTTTAGCACCGAGCTTGAAGCCGGATATGAAATACTCACGTTCTGTTTCGGACAGAATTCGGGTGTAGGTTGATTCAAGCTCATTCATTTTATTTATGTATTCTTCGGTCAACTGACTGCATACAGACTTTGATAGCTCCGTTACTTTATCAAAGCATCTACCGTATTCAGATCCCCTTACTAAGCTTATTTCACAAGGGTTTATGTTGCCATAGTATAAATCTTCAAGTGTTGTTGGTTTCATTGAAAACCTCCTTTACAAACATTAAAGTGCAACAGGATTTTATATCCCATTGCACTTAATCGTTTATTATTTAGTTTAATAAATTACAATCTGTTTATTTTTCTATATCCTCATTTTATATAAGAACCACTCTC